>NZ_JAWYAJ010000425.1:0-16921 GCF_034124845.1 Robinsoniella sp. | reverse complement strand
CATTTTCAACGTTATTGTCAAGGGCTGCAGGTGCTGTGATTATGCTGGTTATACTTCATGACCAGAAGAAAGACATTAATTATGAAAGACGTTTTCGCCTGGGATTTCAACCGGGAATTATCAAAGATATTCTGCGCATTGGCATCCCTACCGGACTTGATAACTGCATTTTCCAGATCGGGAAGATTCTGGTACAAAGTCTGGTTGCCGGGTTTGGCACGGCGGCAATTGCTGCCAACGCTATTGTGGGGGTGGTTGCCGGATGTGCAGTTATTCCGGCATCTGCAGTGGGAACAGCGCTGATTACTGTGGTGGGACAGTCTGTGGGAGCCGGAGCTTATGACGAAGCCAGGCGTTACACCGTTAAGCTGATTAAGTATGCCTATCTGTTTATGGCATTTCTGAATACCGCCATCATTTTAATGGCTGGTCCCATTGTTGGGATGTACCAGGTATCAGCGGAAGCTTCTGGAATGGCAAAACAGATTGTCATATTTCACAGTGTCTGTGCGGCGCTTCTCTGGCCAGTGGCATTTTCACTTCCAAATGTACTGCGGGCTTCATTTGATGCCCCATACACAATGGTGGTATCCATTGGTTCTATGTGGATCTTCCGGGTAGGGTTCAGCTATCTGCTGGGAATGTATTTTGAAATGGGGCTATTTGGGGTATGGGCAGCCATGGCTGTAGACTGGCTTTTCCGGTCGATTTGCTTTGTATATAGAGTGAAAGGCGGGAAATATCTGAGAAAAGTTAAGGAAATGGGATGACAGGGTACAGAAATGATACAAATGCTGATAGCAATAAGATGAAGTGCATTTATATAAAAATAAGATGCTATTTGAATGTATGTCTGATAGAATACAAATAGGTGCTGCTATAACGGAATAGGCGGTCAGCCCTCTCACAGAGGGACTGGACCCTATTTGTATTTTGGACATGCATAAATTAAAAAAACACTTGACAAATGTAAAATTCAGGATATAATAGCTAATAACATATCATACTTATTCGATATAGTTAATAGGATATATAGGATAAGAAAAATATGAAAGGAGAATTCACATGAATATTCAAAGAAACCTAAATCAAATATACATAGAAGAAGCACGAATGTGCCGATGTTGTTCCTGTCAGGTAACCGGTAGTATTTGCATATGAAAGTTAAGAGGTGGATGATGGAAAAGAAGAAAGTGGATTCTTACGGACAGAGGGATGATATATCAAAAGTGATACAGGCGATTCAGTCGGTGCAGTATGGGGCTGTTACAGTGATCATTCAGGATGGCAGGATCGTACAGCTTGAAAAAAATGTAAAAGAAAGATTGTAATTGTTCAGCACAAAACTGTGCGCAGCATTAAAATAAACTGACCAGTCAACTGGAGGTTTCGAAAAGATTGTTTTTCGGAGTCTCCGGTTTTTTGTTGTTGGGATATAAAATGTTTGAATTAAAAAAGGAAGTAAGCCAAAAGGCAATATTGCCACGAGCGATATATAAAGGAGATTAATTATGAAAAAAGTGAAGAAAAGTGTCGCAGCAGTAAGAGGAAGAAAGTTTGGTCTGGCGGTATCATTCACAATGCTTGTGTTAGCAGCAACGGTGTTGACAGGATGTCAAAAGGATGTAACCGCAGATGCTAAAGAAACCAATACACAAAAAATCGAGCTTACAAATGTATCCTATGATCCAACCAGGGAACTGTATGAAAGTTACAATGAGGCTTTTGCAAAATACTGGAAAGAAAAAACGGGGCAGGAAGTAGAGATTACCCAATCCCATGGTGGTTCCGGAAAGCAGGCAAGATCGGTAATGGAAGGCAATGAGGCAGATGTGGTGACGCTTGCCCTGGCAGCGGATATTACGGCAATTCAGGAAGCAGGACTGATTCAGGAAGGCTGGCAGAGCAAATTGCCGGATAACAGCGCGCCTTATACGTCCACGATTGTGTTCCTGGTAAGAAAGGGAAATCCAAAGGAGATAAGCGGATGGCAGGATCTGGTGAAAACGGATATAAAGATCATTACACCAAATCCCAAGACTTCAGGTGGAGCCAGATGGAATTATCTGGCGGCATGGGCTTATGCAGAACAAACCAGCCAGGGAGATGAGGAAAAGGTGAAATCCTATATGAAAAAGCTATATAAGAATGTACTGGTTTTAGACTCGGGAGCCAGGGGCGCAACTACAACATTTGTGGAAAATGGGCAGGGAGATGTCCTGATCGCCTGGGAGAATGAAGCATTTCTGGCAATGGAGGAGCACCCGGATGATTACGAATTAGTTACACCGGATATCAGTATTAAGGCAGAGCCTCCGGTGGCGGTGGTAGACCAGACAGTGAAGGAAAGAGGAACGGAAAAGGCTGCCCGTGCATACCTGGAATACCTCTATTCAGAAGAAGGCCAGCGGATTGCAGCCGAAAACTATTATCGTCCGGTAGATGAAAAAGTAGCATCACAATATAGTGAGCAGTTTAATCTGAAAATGAATCTGGTCACCATAGATGATAAGATTTTTGGCGGCTGGGAAGCGGTTCAGAAGAAGCATTTTGATGACGGCGGTATCTTTGACCAGATCTATGAAGAAAATTAGCCGGTTCCCTATCCGGGCAGGAATGAGTCAGGAAACAGCGTAGCAGCAGATCGCAGAAAGGAAAATATATGAAAATGAAACAAAGACCAAAAAGAGTAATACCTGGATTCGGGCTTACTATGGGTATCACATTGGCGTTGCTTGGTTTGATCGTAATCATTCCATTGGCCTCCATCGTGGTGAGTGCATCCGGTCTGGGATTTACCGAATTTGTGAACATTGTCACGGACAGAAGAATATTAGACGGTTATAAAGTGAGCTTTCTGTGTGCATTTATTGCAGCGCTGGTCAATAGTTTTTTCGGAGTGGTGCTTGCCTGGGTTCTGGTAAGATATGAATTTCCGTTAAAACGAATTGTGGACGGATTAATTGAACTGCCATTTGCGATTCCCACAGCAGTAGCCGGTATAGCATTAACGACACTGTATGCTGACAATGGCTGGATTGGGGAACTGTTTGCAAAGGCTGGCATTAAAATTGCATATACCCGAATTGGAATTACCATAGCTATGATTTTTATCGGGATACCATTTATTGTAAGGTCAATTCAGCCGGTGCTGGAAAAGTTAGATGGTCAGTATGAAGAGGCGGCTGCGATGCTGGGAGCAGGAAGAGCGGTGACTTTTTTCCGGGTCATCCTTCCGGAAATCACACCGGCACTTCTCACCGGTTTTGGTCTGGCTTTTGCCAGAGCGATTGGAGAGTATGGCAGCGTGGTATTTATTGCCGGAAATATTCCATATAAAACAGAAATTGCCCCATTACTGATTATGGGGAAACTGGAACAATTTGATTATGAAGGAGCCACAGCTATTGCACTGGTAATGCTTCTGATATCATTTTTAATCTTATTATTGATTAACTCGGTACAGATTTATGCCGGAAAATTCTCAGGGGAATAGGAGGAGAGCAGACATGAAAGTAAAACAGGAAAACCGGGTTACAAGAATTGTACTGATCGGAATCAGCCTTGTCTTTTTAACCGTACTGCTGATCCTGCCGCTGCTGGTCATTGTAAAAGAAGCATTGCGAAGCGGATGGGAAGCTTATACAAAGGCGGTTACGGATGTGTATACAATGAAAGCCTTTTTCCTTACATTAAAGGCAACGGGGGCTGCGGTAGTGGTGAATACACTGTTCGGTATTTTTGCAGCCTGGGCAGTGACCAAGTACCATTTTCGGGGAAAAAAGTTTTTAACAACCCTGATTGACATTCCATTTGCCATATCGCCGGTTATCGCAGGATTGGTGCTTTCTATGACTTTTGGCAGAATCGGGTGGGCATATCCGCTGCTGCAGATGGCGGACATTAAAATAGTATTTGCCATTCCAGGTATTATACTGGCTACGGTTTTTGTCACCTTTCCCTTTATTTCCAGGGAGTTGATACCGGTGCTGAATGCTCAGGGAACCGATGAGGAAGAAGCGGCAGCACTTATGGGGGCGGGTGGTTTTACGATTTTTCGAAAGATTACTTTTCCACATATTAAATGGGCTTTGCTGTATGGAATCATCTTATGTACAGCCAGAGCAGTAGGGGAGTTTGGGGCAGTATCTGTTATCTCGGGACATCTGAGAGGGAAAACCAATACATTGCCTCTGCATGTGGAAATTTTATACAACGAATTTAAGTTCACACAGGCATTTGCAGTATCCACCATTTTGGTGTTGCTTGCAGTTGTGATACTGATTTTAAGAAATCTGGTTGAATATAAAGGGAAAAAAGGAGGTGGCCGCTGATGTATGTGGAATTAAAAAATATTCAAAAGGCGTTTGGAGCTTATACGGCATCCGACCAGGTTAGTTTTGGCATTGAAAAGGGAAGAATGGCGGGCCTTCTTGGACCCAGCGGAAGCGGGAAGACAACGATTCTGCGCATGATAGCAGGACTGGAAACGCCTGATACAGGGGATATATTCATTGACGGAATACGGGTAAATGACCAGGAGCCCAGTAAGCGGGGGATTGGATTTGTATTTCAAAGCTATGCGTTGTTCCGCTACATGACGGTCTTTGACAATATTGCATTTGGGCTGCGGATCAAAAAGCAGAAGAAAGAAAAGATACACAGCCGCGTTATGGAACTGGTGCATCTGATCGGCCTGGATGGCCTGGAAAAACGGTATCCCCATCAATTATCAGGAGGCCAGAGGCAGCGTGTGGCATTTGCCAGAGCACTTGCACCCAATCCTCAGCTCCTGCTGTTGGATGAACCGTTTGCTGCAATTGATGCAAAGGTGCGCAAGGAACTGCGGAGCTGGTTAAAAGAGATGATTAACACAGTGGGAATTACCAGTATTTTTGTTACCCATGATCAGGATGAGGCGGTAGAGGTCGCAGATGACATTATTATTACCAACCGTGGCAGAGTAGAGCAGATGGGAACGCCGGACGAAATTTACCGGCACCCGGCTACGCCTTTTGTGGCGCAGTTTGTGGGGGAATCTGCAGTTTTGGAGAATTACGGAAAGCTAAAAGGCTTTGATACGGGCAGGGCGTTCTATAAAGCAGTCATACGTCCGGAATTTATCAAAATTGCAAAGCGGGGAAAGATGAAGCAGTTTGTTCATGCCTGTGAAGACGGCATTGTGTGTGAAAGTTCCTTTCGCGGCAGTTATCAGGAGATACGGGTTCTGGTGGGAGATCTGGCACTCACAGCAAACTGGCCTCTGGAGAAGGAAATGCTGAAACCGGGAGATGAGGTAAGTGTTTTGATCTATAAGCTGTATGAATTCGATGAACACAGCGCAAGGCTGGTGGAAAATCAGAATCTTCAGGAAAGTAATCTGATTTATCTATAGCGGATGCAGGAGGTATCAGGTTGAAAGAAAATTATGATTATAGAAGGAAGCCGCGGAGTGATACTTTCAAACTGTTTTATTGTGGCAGTATAGCAGGCAGGGGGGATAATTATGGAAGATTTACAGATACGAAGACAGAAAAGTGACATTTTGATTATTGGAGGCGGAACAGCCGGATGTTACGCTGCATTAACGATACGGCAGGAGAGTGATGCATCTGTCCTGATAGCTGAAAAGGCTAATATTAAGAGAAGCGGATGCCTTGCAGCGGGAGTGAATGCACTCAACGCCTATATTACAAAGGGGATGACGCCCGATGATTACGTTGATTATGCTAAGAACGATGCAAATGGAATCGTTAGGGAAGATCTGCTGCTCACCATGTCCGGGCAGTTGAACGCAGTAACCGCACATATGGAGTCCCTGGGACTTGTAATTCTGAAAGATGAAAATGGAGAGTATGTCACCCGGGGAAAACGCAATATTAAAATTAATGGAGAAAATATAAAGCCTCTTCTGGCTGAGGCGGTGGAGGGATTAAAGGATGTGCAGGTGCTGAACCAGGTGTCCGTCATTGACTATATCATGAAGGATCATAAAATTCTGGGGGCAGTAGGGATCGGGGTGGATGAACCGGTGATCTATGTGATCGAGGCAAAAGCCGTTCTCTGTGCAACCGGAGGAGCAGCAGGGCTGTACCGTCCCAATAATCCCGGATTCTCAAGACATAAGATGTGGTATCCGCCATTTAATACCGGAGGCGGATATGCCTGTGGGATTCGCGCCGGAGCGGAGATGACAACTTTTGAGATGCGTTTTATTGCACTCCGCTGCAAAGACACAATCGCTCCAACCGGGACAATTGCCCAAGGTGCAGGGGCAAAACAGGTGAATGCCAGGGGAGAAGTATACGAGGAGAAATATGGGATCTCTACTTCACAGCGGGTATACGGAACCGTAAAAGAAAATCTCGCGGGAAGGGGCCCCTGTTACCTCAGGACTACCGGGATTGCCAGAGATAAGGATCTGGATCTTATGAAGGCGTATCTGAATATGGCACCTTCCCAAACGCTGAAATGGCTGGAGGACGGCAGACCGCCAAGTGCTGCGGATGTGGAAATTGAAGGGACGGAACCCTATATTGTAGGTGGACACACGGCAAGCGGATATTGGGTGGATACCAAACGCAGAACGACCATCAAAGGGTTATATGCAGCCGGAGATGCAGCAGGAGGATGCCCTCAAAAATACGTAACCGGAGCTTTGGCGGAAGGCTTCCTTGCAGCTCATGCAATTCTGGAAGATTTGGAAAAAAGAAAAGCCGAAGACGTATCACCGGAAAACAAGGACTCTTTATTGGATCAGATATGCCGGGATAAATCAGAAGAAATCCGGAAAATACTGGAGAAAAAACCAGGTCTTTATTCCACCGAACAGCTGGAAGACGCCATGCAGAAGATTATGGATACTTACGCAGGCGGCATTTCCAGCCATTATCAGTACAATGTAAGACAACTGGACCTGGCTGAAAATAAAATAAAAGAACTTCAGGTATTGGCTGAAAATCTGTCTGCCGATAATATGCATGAAGTGATGTTTATATATGAACTGAAAGAGCGGCTGGTAGTCTGCCTCACTCTGATTGCGCATCTTAGAGCCCGCAAAGAGACCAGGTGGAACAGTTTTAATGAAAATCTGGATTATCCGGGTAGAGATCCGAAATGGTTGAAGTTTGTAAATTCTCGTATGGAGGATGGCAAAATCAAAATCCTATACCGGAAGCTGACAGGAAGGAGGGAGCAGTATGAGCATCATGATTAACAGGGAAGTATGCGTGGGATGCGGAAAATGCCGTAAGGTATGTCCGGGCAGTTTATTGAAGGCGGATCAGGAAGAGAAAGCGTATATTGCTTACCCAAAAGACTGCTGGGGCTGTGCCTCCTGTGTAAAAGAGTGTCCAGTAAACGCAATTTCCCTTTATCTGGGGGCGGATATAGGTGGAAAAGGAGGCCGCCTCTCGGTGGAGGAAAAAGGTAATCTGCTTTGCTGGAAAGTAGAAAAGACAGATGGTACGACGGTAAGAATTGAAGTCAATAAAAAGGATGCGAATCAATATTGATAAGACCCGTCAGCGGTATGCAGGGGTATAAGGTTGAAAGAAAATTATGTTATAGAAAGGAAGCCACGATGAGCTTCTTTCAACCTGATTAATGTGGCAGTATTGCAGGCAGGCCTGCAATATGCAAAGGGTATAAATATGCAGGAATTAAGAAATGAATTATCGCATTTAGATGAACTGGAAGCAGAGGCAATCTATATTATCAGGGAGGTGGCGGCAGAGTGTGAGAAGCCGGTAATGCTGTACTCCATAGGAAAGGACAGTTCCGTAATGCTGCATCTGGCATTAAAAGCATTTTATCCACAGAAACCCCCGTTCCCATTTTTACATATCGATACCACATGGAAGTTTCATGAAATGATTACATTCCGTGACAGAAAAGCAAAGGAATTGGGCATTGAAATGCTGGTATACAGCAATGAAGAGGGAATCCGCCAGGGGATCAACCCTTTTGACCACGGAGCGGCGTATACGGATATAATGAAGACCCAGGCTTTAAAACAGGCACTTACGAAATTTGGTTTTACAGCTGCGTTTGGCGGCGGACGCCGGGATGAGGAAAAAGCCAGAGCGAAAGAGAGAATCTTTTCATTTCGAAATGAAGCACATGCCTGGGACCCCAAGAACCAGCGCCCGGAGATGTGGAAATTGTATAATACAAAAATCCATAAGGGAGAAAGTATGCGGGTATTCCCTATTTCCAACTGGACGGAAAAGGACATCTGGCAGTATATCAAGAGAGAAAATATTGACATTGTACCGTTATATTTTGCAGCAGAACGTCCGGTAATTGAAAGGGATGGGAATTTGATCATGGTGGATGATGACCGGTTAAAATTGTTTCCTGGAGAAGAAGTCCAGCATAAAAGTGTACGGTTCCGAACCCTGGGATGCTATCCCCTTACAGGCGGATGTGAATCTACAGCGGCAACGCTGGATGAAATTATCGCTGAAACGTTAAGTGCAGTCTCATCGGAACGTACCACCCGTGTGATTGACAAAGAAGAGGCAGGCAGCATGGAGAGAAGAAAGAGGGAGGGCTATTTCTAATGAAAGGATTATTAAAATTTATTACCTGCGGAAGCGTGGATGATGGAAAATCAACTTTGATCGGACATATTTTATATGATGCGAAGCTGTTATATGCAGATCAGGAAAAAGCGCTGGAACTGGACAGCAAAATAGGCAGCCGCGGGGGAGAAATTGATTATTCCCTGCTCCTGGACGGATTAATGGCGGAGCGGGAACAGGGAATCACAATTGATGCAGCATACCGCTATTTTACAACGGATCATAGAAGTTTTATTGTGGCAGATACTCCGGGGCATGAGGAATATACCAGGAATATGGCAGTAGGTGCGTCATTTGCCGACCTGGCAGTAATTCTGGTGGATGCTAAACAGGGAGTGCTGGTACAGACCAGGCGCCATGCCAGAATCTGCTCGCTGATGGGCATCCGCTCATTTGTATTTGCGGTAAATAAAATGGATCTCGTGGGATACGACAAGAAGCGGTTTCTGGAAATTGAAGGGGAATTACAGGATCTGCAGAAAGAACTCCGTCTGGAACAGATCATCTCTATCCCGGTATCTGCAACGGAAGGGGATAACGTAACGCAAAAATCGAAAAATACACCATGGTATACAGGACCGGATCTCCTTACCTGCCTGGAACAAACGGATGTAGCCGAATCATCGGAACAGGGATTTGTACTTCCGGTACAAAGGGTGTGCCGCCCGGATCATACCTTCCGGGGATTTCAGGGGCAGATTGAATCCGGTGTAATCGAAGCAGGAGAGGAACTGGTTACGCTGCCCAGTGCACAGCGTGCGGTAGTAAAGCGTATCTTTGTGGGAGACCGGGAGACTTTAAAGGCGTTCCAAGGCCAGGCGGTGACCATTCAACTGGACCGGGAAGTAGATGTCTCCAGGGGCTGCGTGCTGACAAAAGGCACCGACTTAAAACCGGTTAAACAATTTACGGCAAGCCTCCTGTGGATGGACGATACCAGACTGGTCCCCGGCAAAGAATTTCTGGTTAAGACGGGAACAAAGCTGATACCGGGAGTGATAAAAGAGGTTTCCTATAAAATAGATGTAAATACCGGGGAACATTTAGCGGCAGAGACTTTGGTAAAAAATGAAATCGCCCGCTGCAAAATTGTTTTGACAGAACCAGTCGTAATTGATTTGTTCCACAGGCATAAAACCCTTGGAGAACTGATACTGATAGACCGGATAACGAATATGACTTCTGCCTGCGGTGTAGTAGAAGAACTGGGCGGAACAGGAGAAGAAGGGGAGCGGGACAGTACCTTTGTCTATGGAACTCTTCGGGCGAGAGGTGATATATTTGAAGAGTATTATTACAATCTGGAAAGCCTGTCAGTTATGAAAAGCAGAGAGGTACAGCAGGTATATACCGTTGGCGACAAAATACCATTAGAAGGGGAAAGTTATTCATACCCGGAAGATTTTGACGTATGTGTACTCCGTGATCAGACTGCAATACACATTCGCGGCGGCAGGGTAGTACAAATACAGCCGCTGAAAGAATTCCAATATAGCGGTGTGCCTGTTTTAAACGGCAGGGGATTCGAAATACAGGTGCACAGCAGTGATGAAATGTCAGCATTTTTAAAAGCATGGGAATTGGAAAAAGAGGTAAGCCTGGCGGAGTTTTCAAATCGCTGGATGGATTTTGGAGCTTACCGCAGAATTATTTTTCATGATAATTTCTGGGTGATTTAGAGCCTGTTTGAAAATTCAAGCATTTTTCAAACACGTACTGGTATAAGAGAATGAAATACCCCGGAGGTTGGCTGGCTCCGGGGTATTTGAAAAGAGAGTTCTCTGTAAACAGAGTTAAAATGATAAAGAAGTTTATTGCTCCTTCATTATATATAATGAATGGGTGTTTTTGTTGCTCTATGTACTGAAATGCAGTTTTTGTGTTATCAATTGATGTGAGTAGACAGAGTTAGTAGATAATGAAGGTGAGCCGGCTCATAGTCTTTGCTTTCTCCATCATTCTTACATATTTCTGAAAGTATTCGGGGATGGTTTCGGTTTTTTCAGAAACCATTCGCTCCAATACCTTATCAAATGGTGTAAGTCCGATGGCATTTTCCGGTTCACCGGAAATGAGTATAGGCAATTCTTTTATTTCCCACCACTTATATCTTCCGCCGAAAGAGCGTCTGGCCGTCTCCAGAATATAGCATCCAAATAAAACCTTTGTAGTTTCACGGGAAGCCGGATTGAATTTTGCGTATGGCGGCATAGATTTGATCGTTTGATCCAGAACAGTAAGGCTTTGGATAGTAAAATCAAAATTTCCTTTACAGGAATATTGTTTTATAAATGCAGCAGCAAAATACTGGATTCTATTCTGGGAACAATTTTCTTTTGTCAGTAGTTTTTGGGGATTAAATTTCACGGGAACCTCCTGGAAATTATAAGCAGATTTTAAGCTTTATGAAATACCGGCTCCGGAGTAAATCCCCGGAGCCAGGCAAAATGGAGTTACTCCGCAGAGTTGGAGGAAGCTGCGGAGCAGACATTTATGAATAACGAAATTCGGGTTCATTATAAACGATTGTCAGGGTGTTTTGTGCAGGTTTGTATTAAAAGGTAAGTTTTTTGGTATGGAATGTTTTAGCGTCTGTTGTATAGTGCTAATTTATTAATATTATTATAGTTTATTATTTTTTGATTTACAAGTTGTTTTAGTGGGAAAGAGACAAGTGAGTTACATATATTATAGATTGATATAGATTAAGGGGAGAATCCCACTGCAGCGTGTGGTTACTGCGGTGGGATCTGTATAATACTAAGCATAATTCATTATACAGTAATTGTATTTGTTTTGATCAGACTTGTACTGAAATGATGAATTTATGTGATAAATTTTAAAAATCGGGGAGAATAGCGGTATTTTATGGTAAGTGAGATACAAAAAGCGCATAAATCTATCATTTTGGGAAATGAGTGCAATCATTTCCTGATTTATTCTGGCAACATTGGTAATCTTCTCAAAACACTTCTGAAAATACTTCTGAAATTATTTCTGAAAAAATTTATAAAAACACTTCTGAAAATATATATGATAATACTAATGATGATACAAATATCAACACTTAAGGGATCATTTATTTTATGGGATCACAAAAAATGGAACTAAAAGCGGGGAGATCCACATCATGCACATAACAGCGAGAATGATGATTCGTTTGGTCATATTGACGGTACCCTCTTCTAAAAGAGGATTCTTTAAAAACAATCTGGTGGTGATCCAAAAGAACAGAGTCAATACAAAAACGATAAATATGGTTAATTGCAACTGGCTATAGCACTGCATGCGCAGGACTGCGTCACTGATCCGCTCATCGATATACGGACTGGGATTCTGAATCAATAGCAATATTACGCAAAAGGAAATCCCATATAGCAGAAGTTCCAGGAACATATTTTTGCGTTCAAGCATAAAAGCGGCCGGGAGCAGGCTGATGAATGATATATGTTCGTATAAATGCAGATTTGATATGCGGCTCCGGTTGTAATAATCCGTTTCTACATATGGGATCTCTATTTGCTGCCGGATAAATATTTGTATGACGAGATCATGGCTAAAGGCGACTATTAGGATCGCAATAAAGAATATAAATATCAGATAACTTGTAAATCTGCCTGTAGGGGAGGAATTTGTTTGTTCCATAGATGTGTGAGGAGTCCTTTCTCTCTGGATGTAGACCTGGGTTCTATGTTAATAAAATCCGATAGAATTTGAAAAGATGGAATATTTGGGAGTACCCGCCGCAGCTTGTGGGAGCTGCGGGATGGGAATCATGTAATACTAAGCAAAGACTATTATACACGAATTAAAAACAGCCAGTGCATGTTTGTATTAAAATGCTGTTTTTCGGTAACAAAATAAGAAAAGCGCCTGGAATACAGACTGATGCAACTGTATTCCAGGCATTGATAACAGAAAATGAACACTTTAAATCAACAGATTATTATTTGTCAGAAAGCAATTTTCGATCACACTTTATGCTGCGCTGTCTGTTGCTTTTTCTACAGCAGCATTTTTTACGTCATCCGGAAGTGTGATGGTTTCTACTTCTCCAAATGAGCCAAACTTAAGCTCAAAGGTACATTTATCACAAGCAAATTCTACTTCCTCCTGTGCACCTGCTGATTTCATAACTTCCAGCATCATGGACTGCAGATCCAGTGACATTTTTACCGGCATAGAATCTTTTTTAGCAATGTAGAATTCTACCGGTATTTTAATTTCAGCCCAATTGACATCACCCATGATATCAGCAGAATCATTCATGGCACTTAATGTGGAATCCAGTATGGTACTCAGAGCTTCACCGTCCAGAACGCCTTTTAAGGCATAGCATTCAACACTTTCCAGGTCAGTTGTATTTTTTTCCAGTTCCAGATTTGCTGCCAGCTTCTCAAACTCTTTAAAATCATAGGCGTTGAGATTTTTATTCAGGTCAGCCTGGACTTCTTTTGTCCAGCCTTCCTCACCGGTTTTTGAGTAGGAAATGGTGTTGTCACCTTCTTTTACCGTGTATACTTCTAATGGTGATGATTGGTTCATACCCAGCATTTCCATTGTCATATTGCCTTCGGCATGAGCAATCTCAGGATTTGTGTTTATTTTCATGCCCATGTCCATATTCATGTTGATATCCACTGACATCCCCTGAACAGTGCCACTGGCTTTCAAGTCCATGAGCATATCCATTTTATAGTTTTCTTCTTTTGACATATTCTGTGACATGGATTTTAGAAGTGAGTCTGATGTTACTTTACCACATCCTGTCATATTAAAAATCAAAATACCGCTTCCCAATATAGCACAGCTATAAGTTACTAATTTCTTTTTCATACTTTTCTCCTTTGTCTTTCCCTATAAATGGGTGATTGTATTCTTTAGACAGAAAGAACACATGATAACCATTATATATGATTTATTTGTGACCGGACCGGGAATGTATTGAAATGCATATTTTATGTTACAAAATGAGCCAATGGCATTATTTTTAAAATACTTTTGGTATAGCAGTTTCTGATTCTGAGACCATTTCCTCTGTGTTTTTTTCGGTGGATGAATCTATATCCTGAGGAAGGGGAATTTCTCCAACTTCCCCGAATGAACTATATACGAAATCTAATGTAAAGTTATCGCAGTTAATGTTCATTTCTCCCTTTGTATCAAAAGTCTTTGTCAATCCCAAAAGTAAAGATTTAAGTTCAAAACTTATTTTTACAGGAAGTTTCTCTTTTTTAGAGATATAATAGACGATGGGAATATCGATTTCCTCCCAGTTAATATCTTTATAAATATTAAACGGAGCATCGGGAGTATCAGATACGGAATTCATCATTTCTTCCAGCGCGTTACTATTCAGTTTACCATTTAGTTTATAGCATTCGACACCTTCCTGCTCTGTTGTCTGGTCTTCCAGTTCTAAATTACTTGTCAGTTCATCAAATTCTTTGTAGATAAGAGGCTGGGGGCGATTTCCCAGATCAGCTGTGGAAAATTTTTTCCAGTCTGTATCGCCGATTTTAAAATGAATGGTTTCATCGGTACCTTCTTTCATAAAGTATGCTCCAATATCTAATTTTTGCTCCACGCCCATGGCTTTAAAAAAACAGTACCATCTGCATAAATTTTCTGTGGTTCTGCATTGAGTTGGATCTCCATATCCATACCTGCCTGGACATCCAGCGTAATCCCGCTCATTGAACCGCTGCCTTTTAGATTACCGGACATATCAATTTTATAATCATTTTCTTCTGCCATGTTTTCCGATATAGATGTCATCAGTGATTCCGCAGTTACCTTGCTGCATCCTGCAGTGCTTAGAATGAGGATACTCCCAGTTATGAATGCACAGCCGTATTTCCATAAGTTCTTTTTCATTATCTCTCCTTTGATTTAGAGCGTGTTTTACAACAGTTTCCAGAGCTAACACGCAATTTTTTTGTTCTAATTATGCTTCATTATAAGAACATGACCATATTATAGATCATTTTTATTCATCTGGATCATCCGTGTATTGAAATGCAGTTTTTATACTTGTTTTGAACGGGTTTCGGATAGACGGTAAGCACACTCTTCACAGATGTGCAGATGGTGGGAAGGATTTTCAAACGGGCTTAAGGAGTCTACGGAGCGTAGATTGCCTTCTTAATGGTATTGTTGTACAATGAAAAAAAGAGGTGATTAATTGTGGATATGATAAGAAAAAAGCAGCTTCTGGAGGAGTATAAAAACCGGCTGCCCGAAATGGGTGTAATATCTCTTTGCTGCAAAGCCACGGGTGAAGCTTTTTTAGGGATTTCTAAAGATACGAAAGCGGACTTGAACAGTGCCTGCTTTAAGCTGTCATCAGATGGACACCCCAACAAGGTGCTGCAGGGTCTGTGGAATAAATATGGCATGGATGGTTTTGAATGTTCAGTTCTTAAAATTCTGAAATATGAAGACACGGGTGAAGATCATACGGCTGAACTTGAGGCGCTGCGGGAAAGATGCATGGCGGAAGATCCCGGGGCGAAAAAAATCTGGAGATGAAAAGAGAAGCCCTGAATGAAAACAGGGGTATTGGAAATTTAAATTATGATGCAGATATGAATATGGCAGGTTTGGCGGTTAAGCTAAATCTGCTTTTCAATTGGACAAAGGAAACTTGGAGTATTCAGAGAGTCATGACGACATTTGCGGATTATTTTTGGCTATGAAATTTATGGGAAAATAGAAAAGTACTTGACTTTAAAATACTACAGATGTAATATATAGAAATAAAATTTTTGCGGTTAAATATTACATTTGTAATAAAAGTTGAATGAAAGAGCGTTTTTAAGTTACGTGCGGATGGAACACAAGAGAGTAGTTTTCTAGAGCGTGTCAGAAAACAATTTTATAACATACCTCAGGAGGATATGAAATGAAGAAAAAGAATATTGTAATCATAGCATTGTTAGCAGTTGTTTTGGTTGGACTGATTATCACAGCGGGATTTCTGTATCTGAAATTACAGAAAACGGACCAATCAGGATCTATTTTAAAGCAATTAACCGGCAAGGAGGAAGAGCCGGATAAACTCCTGCAGAAATATATGTCATGTATTGAGAAATCAGAATATCAAACCATGTATAGTATGATCAGCGAACAGAGCAAAGGGAATTATTCCGAAAAATATTTTACGGACAGGAACCAAAAAATTTATCAGGGGATGGAAGCAGAGGATATCAGGGTCAGCATACTGGATTTGACGGCAGAGAAGGGACAAGTGACGGTGAATTTTCAGCAAACCATGAACAGCGCTGCCGGAGAGGTGCAGTTTGAGAACCAGGCGGTTTTTACCAGGGAGCAGGACAGGGGATATGTGCTGGAGTGGAGCGACAGCCTGATTCATCCTGAGCTGACAGCAAAAGATAAGGTAAGGGTGTCTGTGGTGGAAAGCAGGCGGGGTGAGATTACGGACAGAAACGGATCTATGCTTGCCGGGGAAGGAACAGCTGCATCCGTAGGTCTGGTACCCGGTAAGATGAGTGAAGATGGGGAAAATGATCTGGTCAGGCTGGCAAAACTGCTGGAGACTTCTGTGGAATCCATTAAAACAAAACTGGATGCAACCTGGGTAAAAGGAGATTCGCTGGTACCCATTGCCGTGCTGGATAAGGTGCAGGAAACAGACCTGATGTCCGGCAATCTGTCGGATACCGTTTTGGAGAATAAGGCTGTTCAGGACGAATTGATTACGATTCCCGGTGTTATGATATCCGATACCGTTGTGAGAAGCTATCCTCTTGGTGCGGGGGCATCCCATTTGACGGGATATGTACAGAATGTAACGGCAGAAGATCTGGAACAACATCCAAATGAAGGGTATAGTGAGAACAGTGTAATTGGAAAAAGCGGAATGGAAGGACTGTATGAAAAAGAGTTAAAAGGACAGGACGGATATGAGATTGTTATAGAAAATGAGAATGGGAATACAAAAGCTGTGATTGCAGCTATACCGAAAAAAGATGGGCAGGATATAAGGCTGACCATTGATGCCGGGCTGCAGGAAAGTCTGTATCAGCAATTTAAAGATGACAAGAGCTGTTCGGTTGCAATGAATCCCTTTACCGGTGAGGTACTTGCCCTTGTCAGTACGCCGTCTTATGACAGCAATGATTTTATCAAAGGAATGACTGATGCAAAATGGAAGGCGTTAAACGAGGATAAAAGAAACCCTTTGTATAACAGGTTCCGACAGGCAATTTGCCCTGGTTCATCTTTTAAACCGGTTATTGCAGGTATAGGACTGGAAACGGGGGCAATTGACCCAGATGAGGATTTTGGAAATGAAGGACTGAGCTGGCAGAAGG
>NZ_JAWYAJ010000424.1:0-1923 GCF_034124845.1 Robinsoniella sp. | reverse complement strand
CCTCCGGTGAAACTGCCTCCTTTGATGCAAGTGATGAATCATTCCGCATCAGAACGCCCCACACATCCTTAACCGGTATCTTCAGTGCATTGTATTTTGTTAAATCAACCCGTCCAAATACAATGCCAAAATCCAACAGCCCCTTATCCAGGCGTTCCATGACGAAAGTAGAATTACCGCTGGAGATATGATAGTGTATGCCAGGGCAGGAGACCTGCAGGCTTTTTGCAGCTTTCGCTAAGATACGTACACCATCCGTCTCGCCGGTACCGATATAAATATCTCCCATAACAATGTTATTGGTGCAGGTGACCTCGTTTTCAGTCTTCTGGACCAAATCAAGAATCTCTTCCGCCCGTTTTCGCAGAATCATGCCTTCTTCCGTCAATGTTACCTTACGTGAGCCTTTTGTTCCGCGGATCAGAAGCTGTTTACCAAGTTCCTCCTCCATATTTTTAATCTGAGTGGAAAGTGTGGGCTGTGACAGGTGCAGTGATTCCGCTGCACGCACAATACTCTGTTCCCTTGCAATTGCAAGAAAATACTGCAGTACTCTTAATTCCATCTGGGTTACCTCCTTATAATAATCATGTTTGAATTGCTATACACTTTAAGCCAGGCACATCGCCGAAATTTCCCCAGCTCGGCGATGCCTGCGATGCGGGCATGCCACGGGTCTCTGCGTAGCATGTCTTACCCCCATCATCCCTGGATTCCAACGGATCGTAAGAGGGCACTCAGCTGAGGCATGTATCAGGATTGGGCAGCGAATGCCGGCATGCCACCTATAAGCGCTTCGAGAAAGTAGAAACAGCCGGTAGCTCGGCAAGATTTCTCAGCTGATACATAAATGGGGGGTTATTTAGGTGATTTATTTAGATGAAGTTGGTTGAAATTGGAATAAGTCTGCTTAACGTTTAAGGTTGACTTTTGGTTAAACCTGGTTAAAGTTTAATGTTTAGTTTAAAGTTTAGGTTTAAAGTTTAACACACATATGAATAGGTTTCAACTAGTTAAATCTATTAAATATAAGTATTTGTTATATATGTATACCGGATTTATACTGTATTTAAGATGATAAAACTAAATCAGCGGAAGGGAAACAGAATAAGAACCATAAGCTTGCAGATGCAGGACAGGAATTCATTCAGGAACAGGATAAAGGAACGTATATCCCTGCCTGATAAAATTAGGAGTCAAATAAATAATTACATGAAAATGGAGGAGAAAAATGATTGAATTAAAAGAATTTTTAGATTTTATGGACAGTGGAAGTACCATTACTGGAGATACGAAGATACATGCATACATGCATATGCTTTCGCAGGAAGCATTAAAACTGACGGCAGAGTTAAACACCGGTTACCATACCCCGAAAGAAATAAGAGAAATCATGGAACGATTAACCGGCAAACCCATGGACGAATCCTTTAACCTATTTCCACCTTTTTATACCGATTGCGGTAAGAACCTTACCTTTGGAAAAAATGTATTTTTGAACTCCGGCTGTAAATTCCAGGATCAGGGAGGGATCTTCATTGGTGATGGCTGCCTGATCGGTCATAATGTTGTCCTTGCAACTCTGAATCACAATCTGGATCCGAACCACAGGGGAGACTTGATCCCTGCCCCCATTCATATCGGTAAAAATGTCTGGATCGGATCTAATGCAACAGTTCTTGCTGGTGTTACTATTGGAGATGGTGCTGTAATCGCCGCCGGTGCAGTTGTCACGAAGAGTGTTCTAGAGAAAACAATTGCAGGCGGGGTTCCTGCCAGGGTTATGAAAACGATTGTATGTGAGAAAGAACCTGGAGACTTGGAAATATAAATACCAGAAGACAACATCTAAATGTAAATCTAATCACAATTATATAAACGCTCATGTATATGTATATAAAAAATAAAACCCTTCGGATTGTG
>NZ_JAWYAJ010000423.1:0-8693 GCF_034124845.1 Robinsoniella sp. | reverse complement strand
CGATAAAGCTGTCACAATCACTTTTGAACCAAGATATCGTTTCCACCCGGTACGTACAAGGCCTGATAACGCAAATCGGTACTTCAGCTCGTCCGAGAATGAAGCCCCATAAGCAAGTGAACTAACCAATGGAATCGCCATCAGGAACAATTCTGAATGAATCACCGCTTCTGCTAAATAAATCCAGCTAACCTGTAAATCAGAAATCCTGTTTTCCTTTATATATGCCATTGCTGGGTATCCACCGCAGATTCCTGCCATTACAAGACCGATAACACCGATCAGAAATCCCCTGGATAAAACTGCCCTTTTCCAATCTGAACATAATACATTCTTCATCTTTCTCCTCCCGGTTACCATCACTTAAGAAGGGTTTACAAAACCTCCGTCAATTGCATTGAGAAATACCGTTTCCGGAAACGTATACATTTCACTGCCCTGGTACGATGACTGAACTTCAAATACCCAGACCGGAATCAGCCAGACATGATCCGGAGCATTAAAAGCCACAGAATAAGCCGCTTTTAACTCTGCACTTTTTACCTCAAAAGTAACAACTGTCTGATCTTTATCCACCCCGCCTGAACCATCTGGCGGCAGCCCGATATACTGCAGATGTTCCGCCAGCCTGTCCTTGATTTTATCAAAAGGCAGAAGTTTCGTATTTTCCGCAACCACCTGATACAGCTTCGCCATATTGTTCCAGGAAAATTCTACAACTCCGTCTTCCGTAACTGTTATTTCGATTCTTTCCTGGTAAAAAGGAGGGGTATAGGATAATTCAGGCATATTATTATGTAAAGTTCCTCTAAGCGGCATATATGCAGGTATTCCTCCCAGATCCCAACTATAGAGCAGGTTATAAGCCGCTTTATTTTCTCCCAAATCATCAGCATAATCTTCATAGTCAAGCCCACAAACCGGGGGATTTGGAAACCATACAGCTTTCATGCATTTTTTCAATGAAAGCCCGGTAATTCCCAGATCCTTCAATATTTTATCTCCTTTTTGGATAGCATCATCCATTGATATTGCAGGATTTTCCATTGCTGCTTCACATCTCTGTAAAAATTCCTCTTTTACATCCAGATATTTACTCCCCTGAGGATATCGGTTTTTCCTGTCCCATTTACACATTTCCTTCTCAGTATCCAGCCCTTCTTCATCATGAACCTCCCCAACTGCATAGGAAAAGTAGCCTTCTGTTCCTGCTTTTTCATTAAGGCTGAAAGCTTTTATAATGGGTTCCACCTTTTCTCCGGTTTCCACTACTGCCCAAAAGCAATTGTTCTCAGTATGTATCATCTTATTTTCAGTACCCCACCACATATACTCCATTTCTGACTCAACCGGTTTTGAAAACTCCACATCCATATATTTTTTTTCCGGCTTTTTATCCGGAGCTTTTTCCAGCAATTCTTCCAGACGCGGCTTCCATTCCAGTTTGCTCATCATAAGAAAAGTACCCTCACCATATATCCCCGATTTATTTTCTATATTCGTAATCTGGTGTGATAACTCTTCTTTTGTCATTGGCAGCTTCTGATAAAACTTTTTCCCTTTAAAAAAATAATTTGTAAGTTTCCTCAACCCTTCATTATCAAAGGGAGCTTTTTCCAATTCCAATACCGGAGTATTACTTACCGACAGCCTGGGTATATCCACGTCCGCTTCTACTGTGACACGTCCATCCATGCGCTCCATGGTTTCCTTCCAGTGCTCCGGTGCATCCATCTGCTTGATCTCTCCATCTTTTGCCTTATCAATTATGCAGCCTTTGTGCAATCCTTCTGATTTATTTACAACCGGAGCCTCACCCGGCGTTTTTTGACAGGCAGTTAAAGTTAACATACATCCTAATAGTAAGGCTGACAAAATCATAACGTGCCATTTTTTCTTATGGTTTTGTCTACATTGTTTATTCAGTCCGCTTCGTTTTCTGATTTCTTTTACCATTACAATTCCTTCCCTCCCTGGCATTTTACCGGCATCTTTTGTTTTCATCATAGCGGAAAAATATCTCTTTTTTATTCTTCTGCATGAAATCGGATGCGAAATAAATTCCCGGCTGATGTATTTTCAACCTCACATCTCATTCCATGCAGACCAGCCACCTTTTTAACCAGGTACAGCCCATATCCCAAATGCTTTTCCCGTCCTCCCGACAGCTTTTTTCCACTGGAAAAAAGTTCAAACATATCTTTCTTCCAATCTTCTGTAATAGGCTGCCCTGCATTTTCAATTGACAGTTCCTCTTCATTCAGCACAATGCGGATATAACCTCCGGGTGTCACATAGGAAACCGCATTAGACAGCAGATTAGATACCATCTGTTCAAAGTAATTCTGATTCACTTCCTTCTCCACTATTTCAATATCCAGCTTTAAATCAATTTGCTTTTCCAATAACAAAGGGGCAATCCGTTCCAGAGAATCCGATAACATTTTTGCCAGATTTGTCCTCTGCGGACGCAGCATGAAATGTAAGGAATTTATCTGGGACAGCGTCATCATCTGGCGAATCATAGTATCCATCTCTTCTGTCTTCTGGCTAATCATATCCAGATAATAATCTTTTTTAAATTCCAGCTCCTGGATCCTCAGATTATCATCACACATCCTAATAATTGCAAGCGGTGTCTTCAGTTCATGTGCCATTCCATTGATAAAATCCTTACGCTCCTGTTCTATCTGCTGCCGCTTTTCTTCTGTTTTCATCTGCCCATAAGCCAGATACACCGCACATAGGCTCAAAATTAAGAACATGACCAGATAAGCCCATTTCAGATTTTCCAAAGATGTATACAAATGCCTTCCGCTTGCCCGTATTTGAAGGTTGATATAGGACTTGCTATTAAGTACCGGAAACTTCATACAGGTCTCCATTTGAGTCTTAAGAAACCCGGAGGTCAGGGTCTTCCCATTATACCAAATCGTTTCCTGTCTGGTTACGGTATTCTCTGAGAAATCTTTCATGCTATGCAGCCATTCCTCCTGCTCCCAGTAATTCCACGCTTCAAATCCATCCTGGTAGTATGGAAATCCCAAGATCTGCATTTCTCTGTATTTTCCCTTTTCAGCCATGGCTGTTTCTAAAGGAGTCCATTCCATTACTATTTCACAGCCGGACTGTAGATAATTTTTCCCGTCATAATCTGACTTCCATGAGCGTGTGGTGGATAACCAGGGATCCGGCTGTGCTTTCTCAGCCCGATCCTCACTAACCCACTCTAATTTTTCAACGTACAGCCCCGTCAAATAATTTTGCCCCTCTTTGCAATTCGTCTGGTAAAGGAAACGGTATTTCGGAGGTTTCGTTTTATCCCTGCTGTTTTCTTTTATAGCCATAATAAAAACAGTTTTCTGCTCTGTAGAAAACAGCTCTTTTGGAAATAACAGCTTCGATTCAGCCGTTTCGCCATCCTCTATTTTAACCTTCAGGTAATTTTTACTTTCCGCCAGTAAACTCTCATCCTTAAAAACCCGGTAACTGTAATATTGGTTCTGAAAATTCCCATTCAGACTGCTTTTCGCACTGTCTCCCAGTTCGTTTATGATTTTTTGATAATCCTCTTCGCTGCTTTTTACTAATTGTTCATACAGATAATTTTTCTTTTGTTGAAATGCCTCCTGCCCCAGCTTCCGGTTCCGTAAAGTATCGTAGATAGTTATGATACATGCACAAAGCAAAAATAAGAGCAAAAAACAGCCTCCGGTTTTCATCAGAATACGGTATTTTTCCTTTTTGGTCATATACTTCTCCCTTAATGAATCTGAAAAGAATAGCCTGCTTTTGAAATCGTTCGGATGTAGCTGCCCGCATCACCCAGTGCCTGGCGCAGCTTAACGATATGTTTATCCACAACCCGGTCCAGAATTTCGGCATCCACTCCCCAAACCCTGTTTAGAATCTGTTCTCTGGACAGCACCCGGTTCTCATTTTCCATAAAATAAAGCAGAAGCTGATATTCTTTGTCTGCCATAATACACTCCTGACCAGCTGCAGTTACTTTTCTCTGATCCTGGTTAAGCACGAGAATACCTTTGTGCATAACTTCCTCATCCATGTTCTTACTGGCCCTCTGAATCAATGCATTTACCTTCGCAAAAAGAATCGGAAGGGAAAAGGGCTTTGTCACATAGTCATCTGCACCGCATCCATATCCTCTTAACTGCATATTTTCAGCTTCCAAAGCAGTCAGAAAAATCACCGGAATCTTCATGTTTTTCCGTATCTCCTTACAGATTTCAAATCCGTTCATACCGGGAATCATTACATCCAGCAGCACCATATGAACTTCATTCTTTTGCAGATAAGAAAGGGCTTCCCTGCCGTTTTCAAAACATGCTGTCTGCCATCCCTGTACGGTAAAAAAGTCAGATACCATCTCCTGAATAAGCACTTCATCTTCCACTAAAACTAACGTATTTTTCATTCTTTATATTCGCCTTTCTGTTAAACAATACATATCATTTAAGATTAGCATAAAAATGTCTTCTTTTTATGCTTTTGCTGTATTTTGCAGCCGCCTCGTATTAAATCATAAAATACCGCTGCACTCCCCTATGTCTAAAACAACAGGAAAGTACAGCGGTATTCATTCCAGCGCATACTTAAATTGTTAATATTAATATAGGCATTCCATCCTCCATATTAATCACGATCAGCAACGTCCATTCCATCCCCCTGGTACCACCACACATTACAATGCTTTTTATTTCAACAATTTACATAAAATATCATGCAATGCCATAAAATCAAGCGGTTTCGCCAGATGTGCGTCCATCCCTGAGTTCAGTGCCTCCTGGATATCTTCTTCAAAAGCATTTGCCGTCATGGCAACGATCACAATCTGTTTTGCATCGGGTCTGTCCAGTTCACGAATTGCCCGTGTAGCTTCGTATCCATTCATTCCGGGCATTCTCACATCCATCAGGATGGCATCATAGGTTCCCGGCAATGCATTCTGGAATGCCTGAACTGCCTCGGCGCCATCTCGCTTTACAACCGATACTGCCCCATGCATCTCCAGCAGCTCGCAGAGTATTTCTGCATTGATCGCATTATCTTCTGCAACCAAAAAGCAGCGCCCTGTAAATATTTCATTTTGCTGTCCATCTGGTTTCATGACGCTGCACTGGTTTCTTTCATCAACCGCATCCCCCTGTGCAGCTTCGCATTCCAGTTCTACCCGAAATGTAGAACCCTTATTGATCCGGCTCTCTACAAAGATTTCTCCTTCCATCAAATCTACCAGTCCTTTGGTGATGCTGAGTCCAAGTCCTGTACCCTCCACATTTCCCGCTGTATTGCTTCGTGTGAATGGTTCAAAGATATGATCCAGGAATTCTTCCGACATTCCGATTCCCGTATCACTGACCGAGAAACGGTAGCGTGCCCAAAGTGCTCCTTTTGCAGAAGGCATCTCCTCCACCAGAAACTGTACCGTACCGCATTCCGGAGTGAATTTCATGGCATTTCCAAGAATATTTATGAAGATCTGATTAATGCGCAGTGAATCCCCATAGAAGTGCTCATGGCGGATCCCCTCGGTCCGAATTTCAAACTTCAGTCCGGAGGCTTCCGCCTGGGGCGCAATAATCGCCGACAGCTGGTTCAGCAAATCAGACAGGGAGATCTTCATACGATTCAGTGTTATATTAGACCGCTCAATCTTGCTCATATCCAAAATATCGTTAATCAGGCTGAGCAGGTGCCTGGAAGAAACGGCTATTTTCTGCAGGCAGTCCTCCACCCGCTCCGGCTCACCGATATGAGCCGTTGCCAGCGTGGTCATACCCATAATGGCATTCATGGGCGTACGTATATCATGGCTCATGGCTGACAGAAAATCACTCTTTGCCCTGTTAGCCTCTTTGGCCAGGGTTAGGGCATTTTCCAGTGTCTGTTTTACCTGACGCTCAGCCGTCAGCATATCCGTCACATCCGCCCGTACCAGACAGATTGTGCTGTGGTTTACATCACCCCACAATACATTGATCTGCTTATAGAGTAAACCATCTTTTGACCGGTAGGGAAGTACAAAGTCATAACCCGACGGCTTTTCCTGCAGCCGGTGAATCATATTTTCCATAAGAAACTGCTCAAGTACTTCATCTCTGTCTTCACCTGTTCCATTACCATAGACATCAGCAAAATTTGTATCTTCATAGTTATTCGCAATAAATGGAGACAGATTTTCCAGTACCGTCTGACGTGTATAGGTTATAAGGCGTTTCGTATTGATATCAATAAATCCTGCCAGTTCAAATGTATAAGCAATCATATTGAGCAGCCCCTGCTGCTCCCGCACCGAATCGGTAATATCGGTTCTCACCAGGCACACCCTTCCAAGCCGCAGATCAACAGCAGAAACCGTCATGTTCTTTGTCCTGATATCGCCTTTATCATCCATCGTGGAATAAGCGAACGTATAGCTTCCACCCTCAGTCAGCCTCTGGCGTATTACCTCAGGATCCAATAACCTGGCGTACTGCTCCCTGTCCTTTGGAACAACCGGAGATCTAAGCATATCCGCCATCCTTTCCGAGTGCCTGCCCCTGGCTTCCGGGAGAAAATCAGAACTCTGATTCGATGTTAGAACCGTATAAGTATCCAGTTCCAGGTTCAGATCAATGACAAAGTCATAGGCAGTAATGGATAGCTGATGAAGAATGCGGTCCGATATGGTCTGCTCCGTAATATCCGTTACGGTCAGTATTCCGGTGATATCTCCCGTATCCGGCACTTCCACCAGATTAACCTTGAATTGGACATAACGGCCTTTTTTCTCCCTCGGCATCTTGATAAAACATTTTAAAATCTGTTCCCTTTCATTCCTTTCAAATGCTGCAAGGGCGGGCGCATTCAGATACATCTTTAAGAATGTTTCCCTTTCCTTTTCGTCAACCACCAAACTGGCTATGCCGGTAAAAAACGCTTCCCTCACCGAACCCAGAGTATTCAGCAAATCTGAATCTGTATGATCAATAATTTCCAAAATTTGATTCCGGGTAATATTGCAGTGTCCGATAATCAGCGCATTGGGTACCGGAATACGGTAATGTTCGATCAGCATGTCCTTATACTGCTGCCGGAGCTGTTCCTGTTCCATGATTTCCCTGGTCATATCGTGATAGACTGCATATACCCGGCTTTCTCCATTTTCATTCTGAAACAGAGAGAGATTATTTTTCACACTGACATAGCTGCCGTCACCCTTTTTCAAACGATATACAATTTCACACTGGCTTTCTCCACTTACAATATATGCAGAAAGCTTTTTATATACAAATTCCTTATCATCCGGATGCACTCCAGCCATGGCATCTGTCTGATACAGTTTCCACGCTTCCTCCAGAGTCATTCCGGTCAGCTCCGCAAAACCATCAGATATAAATTCCGGAACCATGCTTTTGTCCCGTTCATAGCGGACAACAGAAACTCCACCTGGAAGATTTTTTACTAATGTCTGAAAATACTGTTCCAGACGTTCTTTTTCCTGCCTTATGCGCACCTCATCAGTAATATCCCTGACATAGTTGACATAGGCCGGAATCCCATTCCACTCTGTTTCCCGGAAACGTGTACAGAAGCAGCTTCCGGAATCATCCGGCCTGATTTCGTGCTCTACTCCATCGGGGTTATTCTTATGGAGGATACAAAATTCACAGGGTTCATTTCTTCCATGAAGGGCTGCATAACATTTCTGTCCGATATACTCTACCTTTTTGGTAAAAAGATTCCTGGATTCGTTGATATAGAGCAAGTCATAATTTTTCTTGTCAATCACATAGATACCATCAGCTGTTTCATTTGCAATATTTTGAAACAGCCGTGTCTCTGCCGACATGCCTGTGAGGACGGCATAAAATTTCATAGTCTCTGACAAGATCCCCATACGTCTTCCATTTAAATGAATCCAAATCAGATAACCGTCCTTATGGTACATACGATAGGAGACATCCAGTACCTCTCCGCTGATCAGTGCTTCCTTTGCCGCTTCCTGAACCCGCTCCCGGTCCGGCTCATATATAATGTCAAAAACATCGCGGTCTGTCATTTCCACGTACTCTTCCCGGGTGTGTCCTGACAGTGACATTACCCCTTCCGATGCAAAGACAGGAGAAAAACGCTTATTCTCCACCAGATAAATAACTACTCCACCCGGAATCGCATTGATGATATCCTGCATCTGTTCGTTCGCTCCGGCAAGCTCTTTCTCCAAATACACCTGTTCACTGACATCACTGTATACACCGTAAAGCAGTTTTTTTCCATCTGCCTGGGCTTTAACTGCTCCTTCCAGATGAATATAGTGGTATTTGTCTGTCTTGTCATTAAAAACCCGGTATGTCTGGCGCATAACTCCATTGCACCGGATTGCTCCCATAATATTTCCCTGTAGAAGTCCCAGATCTTCCGGATGTACCCCCAGGAAATTTGTTCTTTGTTCCAATTTCTTAATATGTTCATCGGAATACCCCATTATTTCATAAAAAGCTTTATTATGGAATAATGGTGATATAGATCCGTCCGAATACTGATAAACGCATAAGCCGCAGGGAATGTTCGCAAAAGTTGTCTGCAGCTCTTCCTTAACTGCCTTGGACTGAACCTCTTCCCTTTTTTTATCCGAAATATCCAGAATGTACTCAATATGCGCAGATATGTCACCCCAGTCGAATAATTTA
>NZ_JAWYAJ010000422.1:0-18137 GCF_034124845.1 Robinsoniella sp. | reverse complement strand
CAGGTTACATAGCCCGCTATGCGCCCTTCATTCGGGACAAATCTCCCACAAACTGGGACGCACAGCTGCCAGAAAGCAATTTTAAAACACGCTCTAGAGCGTGATGAAACTTTATGCGGTATGTGAGTAACAGGTTCCAGTCATACTGATTTAATAAGGCTGAAAGAAAAATATGATATAGAAAGGATGCCACAAAGCCATTCTTTCAGCCGGTATTATTGTGGCAGTATTGCAGGGTCTGCAATATGCAGTGGTAACGTGAATGAAACTAAAATCAATGAATTTAAAGGACATTAAAATACGTGATGAATTCTGGTCCAGACACGTGGATCTGGTGAGAAAGGTAATTATCCCCTATCAGTGGGAAATCATGAATGACCGGGTGGAGGATGCAGAATCCAGCCATTGCCTGGAGAATTTTAAAATAGCGGCAGGGAGAAGCAAAGGAGATTTCTACGGTGCCGTATTTCAGGATACGGATATTGCAAAATGGCTGGAAGCAGTAGGGTTCTCGCTTGTCTGTAATCCCGATGCCGAACTGGAAGCAACCGCAGACGAAGTAATTGATTTGATAGCGGATGCACAGTGTGACGATGGTTATATCAATACTTACTTTACGATTAAGGAACCGGATAAACGCTGGAGCAACCTCTGTGAAGGGCATGAACTATATACCGCAGGCCATCTCATGGAAGCAGCTGCGGCTTATTACGAAGGTACGGGAAAGAGAAAATTCTTAGACTGTATGTGTAGATTTGCAGATCTGATCTGTGAGACATTTGGAGGGGAAGAAGGTAAAATCCATGGTTATCCGGGACACCAGGAGGTGGAAATCGGTTTAGTCAAATTGTACCGGATTACGAAGGAACGCAGATATCTGGATATGGCAAAATATTTTATTGATATAAGGGGCGTGGGTGAGAATTATTTTCTGAAGGAAATGAAAAAGGATGGACATAAACGTATTTTCCCGGAATTTGCAGATTATGATACAAAGTATTCCCAGTCCCATATTCCGGTGCGGGAACAGAAAACGGCAGAAGGGCATGCCGTACGTGCGGTCTATATGTACTGCGCCATGGCGGATCTGGCTTATGAGTGCCAGGATGTATCTCTGATGGAAGCCTGTGAGACTCTGTGGAATAACATGGTAAGTAAGCGCATGTACATTACGGGCGGGATAGGTTCATCGGGAATCCTGGAACGTTTTACCACAGATTATGACCTGCCCAATGAATACAATTATTCTGAGAGCTGTGCTTCTATCGGACTTGCACTTTTCGGACTGCGTATGAATCAGATTACCAGAGACGGCAGATATATGGAGGAAGTGGAACGCGCCCTTTATAACACTATATTGGCGGGGATTGCCCTGGACGGACGCAGTTTCTTTTACGTAAATCCACTAGAAGTCTCGCCGGATGCCTGTATGCCCAGAACTTCCAAGGAGCATGTAAAACCGGTAAGGCAGAAATGGTTTGGTGTTGCATGCTGTCCGCCGAATATTGCCAGAACTCTGGCATCTCTGGGGCAGTACATTTATAGCACACAGGGAGATTCCGTATGGGTGAACCTGTTTGTTACAAGCGAAGTGCAGCAGGAACTGGATTCAGGCAGGATACTTCTGAAACAGGAGACTAGATTCCCCAATGAAGGAAAAACAGTAATCCAAATTGAAAATCAGGAAAAAATAAAAGTATCTCTGGCAGTACGCGTTCCGGAGTATGCAAAAGATGCCGCATTCTATTGTGACGGCAGGGAAATTACGCCTGATAAAATGGAAAAGGGATATGCTTTTTTCACAGTGGACAAAGAAGAAATGGAGCTTACCATGGAATTTTCCATGCAGCCAAGAATTCTTCATGCAAATCCCCTGGTAAAAGCGGATACCGGAAAAGTTGCAATTATGAAAGGACCCTGTGTATACTGTCTGGAGGAAACAGACAATGGAAATAATCTGCCGGGCCTGTTCCTGGATACCAGTGAACCCCTGAGGGAAGATTTTAAAGCTGATCTCCTGGGGGGTGTAACCGTTATCAGTGGAAAGGGTAAAAGGCTTGTATCGGATGAGTGGAAAGAGGGAGAGCTGTACAAGGAATGTGTGCCAAAGACGGAAGGAGCAGCATTGACTTTTATACCATATGCCTACTGGGGAAACAGGGTTACCGGAGAAATGTTAGTCTGGGTAAGAGAGATTTTGTAATTAGATTAAAGATGGGACAAAACCCCACGCGGGCATACGCCGGGAAAACATGATGTGTTTCCCGGCGTATGCCCGTGTGCTGCACTTTCAGGATATACGTTAAATTACCACTTGCAGGAAGAGCTGTTTCCATGTCTTTCAGCGTCTGCCTTTGTACGATGCACAGTTCCCCATGGATGCTTTGGCGGTGCGTATACGGATGACAGCTTTAAAGGACATCTTTCGGGATTCATGATATTGTGCCAGGTTCCGGCAGGTACAAATACGGCATCACCGGGACACAATTCATATTGGCATTCTGGCTGCCCTTTGCAGCGGCCCATCAAAACAATGGCTTTTCCATGTTCCACTCGGATCATCTGCTCCGTATCAGGATGTAATTCCCAGCCGATATCTTCACAAGGCGGGATACACATGATTGTCATTTGCATATGACATCCTGTCCATACTGCGGTACGGAAGTTTTGATTTTGCGCTGCCATTTCCTCAACTTTTAATACACAGGGACCAGGACCATTATCGGTCTGCCTCATGCAGCAATTATTATTCATAAGAAAATCCTCCATTCAGATTTCTATATTAAAGTATGCTTTTGGACGATATATGTGAGGCTATTTATAAATACCGTTAAAACTGGTCTTAAAAACTGGTTTTTAGGGGAAAAAGAATTGCAATTCATATTAAAATAAAATATAATAGGCGTATATGTTTACAGCGTATTAGATTATTCATTTCTGACAGATGCACACCAGGATCTGCGGATTAGTAAGGAGGGAGCCCCATGAAAAAAACGATTATCATGTTTATTTTTACGCTTTTTTTTCTTGGACTCTTTTTTTATGTGAAAGCGGAAGCCCATCTCGTAACAGGAACAGGGACCAGTGTACTTGCTGACACCAGTGGATCATCTTATACCTATGGCCAGCCCCGCATTTTTGCAAAGCTGACACCGGCAGATACGCCGGCTGGAATCCAGGAAAAGGTGCCGGGACTGGGAATTACGAATTATGTGGAAGAACGGAATAACCAAAGGCCTTTTAACGGAAGCGTACTGGCGATTTTATTGTATATTGCAACAAATGTCTTGTTGGGCAGCGGACGGAGCAGTTTGTTCTGGATACTGTCTATTTGTCTTACATTTTCATGTATTCTGATCAGTCAGGTTCAAATCTTACACCAATCCGATGGAAAAAAACGTACTATTATCTTTTAGCCGTTCATAGGGTGTGTTCATTTTTATAATACGCTCTAAAAGTAAAATTTACGAAAAGAAGATAATCAGGAGGATTGTACATTGAAAAATAAGAAAAATCATATTTGGTTTGCGTTAGCTCTTATCGCAGCCTTTCTTTTGCTTACTATTTTTGGAGCTGGAAAGGAAGTAAAAGGGATTCAGGACATGCGTTTTGGAATTGACATCCGGGGCGGTGTTGAGGCGGTATTTGAACCGGTTGGAGTTACCGGAGTTCCCACAGAAAAGCAGATGGAATCGGCACGTAATGTTATTGAAAGCAGATTGGATGCAGAAAATATCACGGACCGTGAAGTTACGGTGGACAAAAGTGAAGGCCATATTATCGTGCGTTTCCCATGGAAATCCGATGAGAAAGACTTTAATCCCGAATCTGCAATCTCTGAATTGGGCGAAACAGCAAAGCTTACCTTCCGTGATCCAGACGGAAATGTGCTTGTAGAGGGAGAAAATGTTGCCGACAGTTCGGTTACAAGAGATCAGGAAACAGGAGAATATGTAGTAGAATTACAGTTTGATAAGACTGGAGCGGATGCATTTGCCAAGGCAACCCAGGAGCTGGTTGGCAAACAAATGGGCATCTATATGGATGAGCAGATGATTTCAAACCCCACGGTACAGCAGGCAATTACCGGTGGAAAAGCAATCATTAACGGTATGGCAAACAGCGACGAGGCAAAGTCATTATCCGATAAAATTAATTCCGGTGCACTGCCATTTTCCATGAAGACAAGCAATTATAATACGATCAGTCCGTCACTTGGAAGCCAGGCGCTGAAAGCAATGGTAACAGCTTCTATAGTAGCACTTTTATTAGTTATTATATTTATGATTAGTATTTACAGACTGCCTGGTTTTATCAGCTGTCTGACCCTTATATTTCAGATGTGTCTGCAGATACTGGCGCTTTCATTTCCACAGTATACGCTGACCCTGCCTGGTATCGCCGGTCTGATTCTTTCCGTTGGTATGGCGGTGGATGCCAATATTATTATCAGCGAACGAATAGGCGAAGAATTGAGAGCCGGCACAAGTATCCGTGCGGCTGTTAAAAAAGGTTATCAGAATGCATTCTCATCGGTACTGGATGGCAATCTGACCACAGCAGCAGTAGCGCTGATCCTAATGATGTTCGGTTCCGGAACGATGCTTAGCTTTGGATATACATTATTTACCGGGGTTATTATCAATCTGGCAGCCGGTGTCTGGATGTCCAGATTTATGCTGGAATCCGTAATTCGATATGATGTATTTGATAAAGTAAAACTGTTCCGTAAGAAAAAAGACCGTAAAATGATTCGTTTTGCAGCAAAAAGAAAATGGGTATTTGCATTTACAGCTTGTATTTTGATTATCGGTGCAATCATCACCGGTGTAAATGGAGTGAAACTGGATACACAGTTTACCGGAGGCGTTATATTAAAATATACTTATTCCGGTGATACAGATACAGAAAAGATCGGAAATGCGGTAAACACGGTCTTAAACCGTCCGGTAAGCGTACAGACCTCTCAGGATTCTGCTACCGGTGATAAAAAGTTAGTGCTGACCCTTGCGGGAAATGAAGGTATCAGCCCGGATGACCAGAAGAAAGTCACAGAAGAAATTAATAAACTGGGCGATACATCCTATGATTTATCAGAAACCTTTGCGGTAGAGCCTTATATTGGAGCGAAGGCATTAAATAATTCCGTAATTGCAATTGTATTGTCTGCATTGTTTATCATTGCGTACATTTGGGTTCGATTCAAATCCCTGTCTGGATTATCAGCTGGAGTATCTGCGGTAATTGCATTATTACATGATGTTATTCTGGTATTCTTCGTATTTGGTGTATTTAAGATCCCGGTAAATGATGCCTTTGTGGCGGTTACCCTGACCATAATCGGATATTCCATCAACGACACCATCGTACTCTACGACAGAATTCGGGAAAATATCCGAAATAAGGCGGGCAACAAGAAAGAAACCCTGTGTGAATTAGTAGACCGAAGCATCACTGAGACCATCGGGCGTTCTGTAAAGACCGCATGTACGACAGCGATCTGTGTTGCAATCGTACTTATTTTTGCATTGATTTACCATATAGAATCCATCCGCGTATTCTCATTGCCGCTGCTGGTAGGTATCATCAGCGGATGTTATTCTTCCGTATGTATTGCAGGACCTCTTTGGGTAACCTGGAAAGAGTTCCGTGCTAAAAGAAGTGAAAAGATTGAGATGAGTAAGGGAAAGAAGAAATAGGGAATGCAGTAGAATAATTTGGAATGAGATACATTCTGGTGTTTTGAAAAAGATGTGTAGTAGTTGTTGAGAAAACCGCTTGCCGTGAGGTGAGCGGTTTTTTTGTCCAGTCAAATACTTATTAAACGTGTAAAAAATTACATATCCAAAAGTCGAACCCTGCATATACGATTCCAGACAGTTACTATATAATCAGAACTATCAAATACACACAAGAAGGAGGATTTGGTTATGAACAGGAAAAAGATATTAGCGGTGATTATAAGTACGGCGCTTATAGGAAGTACATTTGTGGGATGCGGAACAAGCAGCACAACAAGCGGAGAGCAGGATACATCGGCACAAAGCGGTAACAAGACAGAGCTGGAATTTTTTATTCAGAAAAAAGAGGCGGTAGATACCTTTCAGAAAATTGTAGATGATTTTAATCAGAGTCAGGATAAAATCATGGTGACACAGAATATTGTACCCGATTCAGAAAGTGTACTGATGTCCAGGGCGGCAACAAATGATCTGCCGGATATCATTCAGGTAGGCGGTATGCAGGATGCCAACACCATGCAGTTTCTGAAAGAAGGACAATTTCTGGATCTGGCGGGACTGGACTGTCTGAATAATGTAATGGATAATTATAAAGACAGCATCCAATATAAAGGGAAGAACTATGTAGTTCCCATTTCAGCAAACTTCAGCGGGGTTTATTATAATGAGGAAATGTTTGAGAAAGCGGGCTACCAGGTTCCGAAAACTTACGATGAAATGATCACCCTGGCAAAAGAGATTCAGGCCAAAGGAGAGATCGCATTCCTGTTTCCGGATAAAGACAGTTGGACTTTGATGCAGTGCTGGGAGGATAATATCGACGGAACCATGAGAGGTGACCGCCGGCCTACTTACGATAAAATTGCAAAAGGAGAAACTACTTATCAGGATGACGCAATTTACCAGGACAGCATACAGAAAGTAATAGATATCCGCCAGTACGGGCAGGGGGATTCCCTTGCGCTTGGATATGACCAGGCTATTAGTGACTTTGCTACAGGGAAGGCATATATGTTTATGCAGGGAATCTGGGCATTGCCATCAATTATGAAGGCAAATCCCAATCTGAAAGCAGGTATGTTTTCATTTCCAACCAATGACGGGAACGGAAAAGTCAGCATGGGAATCGATGTGAACATTGCAATCTCGGCATCCACAAAAAATGCAGAAGCTGCAAAGGAATTTGTCAATTTCCTGGCATCTAAAGAAATGGTACAGAAATACGTAGATAATGATTATTCTATTCCTTGCATGAAAGATGTAAATGCCAATATTCCCGCAGCTAAGGAAATTGTAGACAGCGTAAATGCCGGTAACGGAGTACTGCAGACAACAGCACTGCCAAAAGCAGTTTCAGATCAGTATAAAAATACAATCCAGAAGGTTATCGTCCCTGATGGGGGAGAAGATGCAAATACCTTTTTAACAAATCTTACAAAGGTATTTACCGAAAACAAAGATGAGTACTTGGAAATGTATGGAGAATAAAGAACCGAAAGAGGGGAGTTTTCTATGAAAAATGCACGGCATTCCAAAAAAAACCGCGTACTGTTTATCTTTACGCTGCCAATTTTACTGATGTACTGCTTCTTCTTTGTTATTCCAATGCTGATGGGAATGAAAAACAGCTTTACAGACTGGTCAGGAACAAGCCAGACCTATCATTTTATCGGCATTCAAAACTATACAAAGATTTTCCAGGATGAAAGGTTCAGAAATGCACTGTTTTTTAACTTCAAATATACCCTGCTTCTGACCATTGCAACAGTTCTGATATCCGTAGTTGTGGCATTGGTTCTGAACCAGAAGATAAAAGGAAGGACGTTCTTCCGTTTGGTATTTTTTCTGCCTGCTATCTTAAGTCTCGTAACGGTTGGATTGATCTGGAATGAATTATTTTACCGTATGATCCCGTTCATTGGGGAAGCAACCGGCTGGTCTTTGTTTAAGTCCAGCTGGCTGGGCAGCCCAAAGCTTGCCATGTATGCAATTCTTATTGTAAACCTGTGGCAGGGCTGTGCGATTCCAATTGTGCTGTTACTGGCTGGTCTGCAAAGTGTTCCGGCTGATTTATATGAAGCCGCGGCAATTGACGGCGCTAATGCCTTTAAGCGGTTCCGGGCGATTACGGTGCCTTATCTGATTCCGGTTTTAAATATCGTAATAGTTACTTGCGTAAAAGGTGGACTTACAACCTTTGACTACATTAAAGCGATGACGGATGGCGGTCCGATGCAGTCTACTGAATCTGTAGGAATATTGATATACAGCCATGCCATGCAGGAGGGCAGGTTTGGTTATTCCGTGGCAGAGTCCATGATACTCTTTGTAATCATAGCGGTAGTATCACTGCTGACAATGCGCTTAACCAATAATAAGAAAGTGGGTGAATAGTATGACAAAGAAAGGAAATGCTGTGGGGAAGACCTCATCTTATCTGATTGCGGGAATCGGCGCACTATTTGTTTTGCTGCCATTTTATATCACCCTGATCACTGCGTTTAAATCTCCGGAAGAATCAGCACAGAGCTTTTTTGCATTCCCCCAGAGTCTCTATCTGGAAAACTTTAAGTCGGTGTTTGAAAAAGCCCATTACTCCATGTATTTTATGAACTCCGTAACCGTAACGGTGATCTCTTTGATCCTGATTTACGTGTTGGTTACCATGATATCCTATGCGATTGCCAGGAGCATGAAGCGGAGCAGATATTATAAAATCATTTTTGGGTTTATTGTTCTGGGTATGTTTGTACCATTTCAGGTAATTATGGTTCCTCTGGTACAGTTTATGGGCGGACTGGGACTTTCTAATAAAACAGGATTGATTCTGCTCCACGTTACCTATGCATCCATGCAGGCAGTATTCCTCCTGGTTAATTATATTACTTCCGTTCCTGAGGATCTGGAAGAAGCGGCATGCATCGATGGATGTACAACTGTGCAGGCTTATGTAAAAGTAGTGCTTCCCCTGTTAAAGCCCATGACCTCTACCGTATTGGTGTTAAATGCCCTTTGGATATGGAATGACTTCCAGATGCCGCTGATTATCTTAAATAAATTGCCGAATACATGGACCCTGCCGCTGTTTCAGTATAATTTTAAATCACAGTATACGTTTGATTACAATATGGCATTTGCTTCTTATCTCATTGCACTGGTACCGGTATTAGTCGTATACATACTTGCTCAAAAGAATATTGTGGATGGGCTGACGGCAGGGGCAGTAAAATCATAACGGAACGGTTTATCTATTGAACAGCATAGATGATTATAGTATATTAATGGAAGTGGAACACCAAAATCAGTTATTAAGGCGGAATGTAAAATGATACGGTATTTTCGAAGACTTTCATTTGGAAAAAAGATATTGAGTTCCTATATATTATTTATCAGCATATCCTGCCTGCTGGTGTTTATTTACTATATAAAAAGTATGGAAGTCGTAAAACAGGAGAATTATAACAATATGTTCCAGCTGGGGGAGCAGATCAGCCTGAATACGGATATACTGGTATCAAATATGGACCGCATCCGGTTTATACATTTAATAGATGACAAAATAAAGCCTGTCATCCGTTCTGAAAATAAGAATAAGGAAATCGACCAGATTCTGGAAGGGCAGGAATATATAGAACGTGCAATTAAGCATATGGCAAACATGAACCAGTTTATTCTGCGGGTAACCATTGTAAATGAATATGGGGATATCTACAGCAATGTATCTACCGAACAGGAAGAATACTTAAACCGGCTGGCTCCCGTTGTGGAAAGCCAGGATTGGACAGATAAGAATAAAGTGTATTATACAGGGGTCAATACCGAGAAAATCAGCCAGAATCCATATAAAATCGTGACCAGTATCAGCAAAATGTATGATATTGACCGTACATGTATCGGGACAATCTACATAGACCTGAATTATACTCAGATCAGTAATCTGTTTAACCATTTATTTCAACGTAAAGAAATGAAGACGGCCTTTCTGGTGTTGGATGCCCAGGAAGAACTAATGTATGCTTCGCCCAACATCCGGGAGGGTTTTTGGGAACAAATGGATCGGGATGAGAGAGAGACGCTGTACAAAGCTTGCCAGGATGAAGAAGTATTGGGGGGCAAAAAGCACATAACGTTAATTTTGGACGGGGAAAAATGCAGCGTAACGGCTGAGGTAAACAGCATTACCAACTGGAAGGTTGTGGTATTCACACCACTGCATGCTGTTTATGCCGACGGGATCAGGAATATGATTGGCATATTAACCGCCATGGCGGTAGTTCTCTCTCTGGCTATTGCACTTGGTATTATTCTATCCAGGCAGATCAGCCGCCCGGTAACTATTTTAGCAAAGGCGATGGCCGGTGCCGACAAAGGAAATGTGGAGTTAATTCAGGAGGAGCCATATTTCTGGCAGGATGAAATGGGGCAATTGATGCACAGCTACAATGAGATGGGACAGAGAATCAACGAGAGCATCGAGAAGATTTACGTCTATCAGTTAAATCAGAAGCAGACGGAATTAAAAATGCTGCAATTCCAGATTAATCCTCATTTTTTATACAATACGCTGAATACGATCAGTTCCATTGCAGCCCTTGAGGATATTGAAGAGATTGTACAGATATCGGACAGTTTATCCAGTATGTTTCAGTACAATATTAAGGGCAGTGATATTGTGCCCGTGTCACACGAAATCCAGCACGTAAAAAATTACTTAAACATCCACACAATCCGTTTTCCTGAGAAATATCAGTTTCATTATGAAATCCAGCCCGAGGCCATGCAGTGCTATATGTTAAAGTTCCTGATTCAGCCCCTGGTAGAAAATTCTTTACAGCATGCTTTTACAAAGTTAAAAGATAAAAATCAGATCAGTCTGCATATTTTTCTTTCCGGGGAATCCGATATCTATATTGAAATATGGGATAATGGTGTTGGGATAAGGGAAGAGGATGTGGAAATATTAAACAGCGAACTGTCCGGTATGGATACCAGGACGCTTGTTTCTAACGTAGACCGAGGAATTGGACTGCGCAATGTCAATGCCAGGATCAGAAACTTTTATGGGAAAGCATATGGGCTTCAGATTGAAAGTATAGAAGGAAAATATACGGCAATACGCCTAAAGATCAGCAGGATGGATACGCCGGGATGAAAATGTGTCTGACAATCATTGATTGTGAACCACGGGTGTCTCCATCCTGCGCTACAGTACCGCAGACCCGTCAGCGGTATGCAGGGGGAATAAGTTTGGAACAAAAGCGTTCCATACTTTCTATTGAAGCAGTACCGCAGACCCGTCTGCGGTATGCAGGGGGATAAGTATGAAAATGATAGTAGCGGATGACGAATACTATGCCAGGAAGGCATTGATAAAGAAGATCAGCAGTATCAACCCGGAGATTGAAATAACAGGAGATTTTGAAAATGGAAAGCAGGTATTAGCTTATCTCAGGGAACACCCACAGGGGGCGGATGTTTTAATAACAGATGTCCGTATGCCGGAAATGGATGGGCTGGAATTAACCGAAACACTTTCCAAAACGGATCTGAAACTGGATATTATCATTGTATCCGGGTATACAGAGTTTGAATATGCGAAAAAAGCAATTGCATTTGGAGTAAGGGACTATCTGATTAAACCGGTAAATAAAGAAGAACTGCAGGCTGCACTGGAGAAGATAGAAATCAGGCACCGGAAATACGAAGAAGAGCTAAATCGTGTGGTGCAGCATCAGATGATACGGCGGACGGTTCAGTACCTGAGTATCGAGGAAATCCTGCGGAATGGGGAATGGACAGAAGAATTTCTGAATCCTGTTTTTAAAAAATATCAGGGACGGGAATACAGGATGACAATTATACAGGCAGACCGCCAGATCATCCCCACAGAGCAGGATAAATTAGAAAGGGATTTAACTGAGTTTGCACAGGAACACTGTGGAAGCTGGTTTTATTTTAACAGGTACCAGGAATATGTGCTGATTTTGTTTTCCGGTCAGGGAGAAAGCAGCAGCTTCATGGAGAATCTGAACACCTTTCTGCTGAAAAAGAATGCCGGCTGGAATCTGAAATTATCTGCGGGAACCAGCGGATCGTACAGCCAGGTTCCACAGCTGAAAAAAGCATACCAGGAAGCAGTATATGCTATCAACCAAAGACTGATAGACGGCTGGGTAAACGTGTATGAGTTTGCAGGAGAGTTCAAACCACAGAATCTTTTGTCAAAGGAAAAAGAAGTAATTTTAAGAGAAGCCATAGAAAATCAAAAAGCCGCAGATGCAAATGCTCTGATTTTGGGGCTGATAAAACAGTGCAGGGATTCTTATACGCTGTATATTACCATTATCGGAATCTTTAATTTATTATACCGGATCTACTGCAAAAGTGACTCAATAGAAGAAACTGAAAACGAACATGGCTATCTGCTGTTCTCCTTTCGGTCAGATCTGTATAATTTTAAATATCTGAAAGAAGTGAACCAGTATGTAGAAAATATTGTAAATCTAATGTGCATGGAACAGGGGGAAAAGAAATACCACTATATCATAAAAGAAATCCTGGATTATATTGAGAAGAATTATCAATTCAATATATCACTGGGTGAGCTTGCAGAGCACAAGTATTTTATGAACAGCAGCTATCTGAGCCGGTTGTTTAAAAATGAAGTTGGGCAGACTTTTTCAAAATATCTGATGCAGTTCCGTATAAAAAAGGCTGTAAGTCTGCTGGAAAGTAATATCTTGAAGATCAATGATATTGCGGCGCTTGCCGGATACAATGATGTGTCCCATTTCATTCAGTACTTCAAAAAAATGTATGGTTGTACACCGGAGGAGTATCGTGCACTTCAGACAAATGCAAATTAAATATTACTAAAGGTTACGAAACAGAAAATGAGAAAATTCAAGAATTTAATTGACATTAATTCTAATAATCGATATAATAAAACCAAATAAACTGAATTTGATAATGGGTTGTTACTGTTAAGCAGGCAAAACCAATTTTAAGAAGGAAAAGATATTTTCTTCTTAAAATTGGTTTTTTTGTGTTTTTAGATTATGGTGTATGTTCTTATGCAGGCGGGGACTCAGAAATATATGCTGGAAAGGGGGCGGAGGTATTGACAGGCGGGTATCTGGGTTAATGACAGTATTGGCGAAATGCAGGAGCATAATTTAAATATAAAGAAGATACAAGGGGAATCAGGCTGAAAGAAAATTAAGAAGAGGAAAGGAGCCACAATGTAAATCTTTTAGCTTAGAGCGTGGCGGTATTGCAGGCAAGCATGCAATATGCAAAAGGTATGAAGATGGGGAAAGAGCAAAAACTATGGAAAAGACTTTTGTCAATCGTCTTAGCGGTTACGCTAAGCCTTAGCAGTTTTACCATTCCGGTAAGTGCCAAAGGAACATCTAATGGCACAAGAGCGAAAGACACAACCAATGAAGCAAGCGTGGAAGGTACAACCAATATAGCAAGCGCAGAAGTCATTGCAGGTGAAGCGAGGGAAGAAGGCATTACAGGTGAACCAAGCGAAAACAATCCGAATGCCAGAGAGCAATCGTACATCGTAGAGGCAGAAAATGCGCAATTAAAGGAACCAGGTGATTTTTCGGATGATAACGATACTGCATCTCACGGAGGGAAGCATATCAGGACGCAGAAAATAGGTGCTTCTGTGACACTTACCTTTACCGGGACAGGAATCCGCTTTTATACTAAAAAGGGAAGCGGTGCAGGTGTTCTGCAGGTTGAAATAGACGGTGGGCTTCATGGGAAAGCGGATGAGTATGTCAACGGGAGTCCGCAGTTCCAGTCAAAGACCTACGAGGCATTGAACTTAAGTGAAGATAATGCAGAGCATAAAATTGTGCTGACGACTACAAGCGAGAATCCAAATGACATAAACGGCAGTCCGTGGTTTAACTTCGATTATTTTGAAGTAATACAAAGTGAGGGAGGAGGAGCAGGGGACATCATGCAATCCCCGGGAGATACCAATTACTATTTGGATTCCCAGGCTTCGCAAAACGGAGACGGGTCACAGGAATCACCATTTAATACCCTTGATGAGATTAACCGAAGAGAATTTGCCCCGGGAGATCATATTTTTATCAGACGCGGTTCCGTATTCAGCGGGCTGCTGTATCCAAAGGGTTCCGGTTCGGAAGAAAAACCGATTCTTCTGGAAGCGTATGGAGAAGGAGAAAAGCCCCTGATTGATGGGGGCGGACGCTACGCCAGACAACAGGAGTATGGTGCAGAAGGGCCTTTTGGGGAGGCTGCGGCTGCAGTTTACCTCTACAACAGCCAGTATTGGGAAATCTCTGATTTGAGAGTTACAAACTGGGATGAAGATGCAGCCAACCGTGAAAGAAGTGGTATCCGCGTGGAAGCCGGTGGCGGCGGCGTGTTCCGGCATATTTATATTAAGAATTGTGAGATATTTGATGTTAGGGGATACCGGGGACAGGACAGCATCTGGGATGTAGATCCGGTGGGAGGCGGAACGACCTTTTTTGGTTCCAGGACGACTCACCGTACAGGCGGCATTAACTTTTGCAGTTATACAAGCAGAGAGAATAATGCTTCTGATAAAACAAATCCGGGAACAGTAACAGATAATGAGCCGACTATTTTTGAAGATATTCTGATAAAGGGAAATAACATTGAGAATTGTGATGCCAATGGGATTACCACCACTAATGTGAAGGGAGAAATGGACAATCGGGATTACCGTCATAAAAACGTTGTCATTCGCAGTAACAGCATTAAAAATGTACAGCGGGCAGGCATTGTGCCCCTCTATACAGATGGGGCTTTGGTGGAACATAACAAAGTGGATACGTTCCAGCAGACCACGGAAGGCTATGGATGCGGAATCTGGTGCGACCGCGCCAATGATATGATATTCCAGTACAACGAGGTCTGCAATGGACAGAACACCATGGATGGAATGGCGTTTAATCTGGATGATATGACGGAAAATGGTGTAATCCAGTATAACTATACCCACAATAATGTGGGCGGAGGCACGATGCTCCATGTGAGGACCAACTCTTATAACCGCAATAATACCATCCGCTACAACCTAAGCGTAAACGACACCCATCATTACGCACCCCATCAGGCGATTATAGTTTGTGTGGGGGAGGATGCTAATACAAAAATTGAAGCCGCCAAGGTATACAATAATACATTTTTCAACACCAGGACAGTGCGGCCGGTTTACAAAGGAGATGAGATCGCGTTTCAGAATAATATCTTCTACATGGTAAATAAGGGGATGAAAAATAAGACGGATGCTTATGATGTAGGGTCTAACACCACGTTTAATAAGAATCTGTTTGCAGGCGTGCATCCAAAGGATGAGCCGGCGGGAAATGGTAATCTTACCGCTGCAATGCCTGGATTGTCAGGAGTCCTTGTGAATAAGGATGGTGATCAATATCTTTCAAAGGAAATGGAAGAGGCGATAGCTGCAACCAGGCTTGCTCACAATTCTGAGGCATTAAATGCCGGTGTTGCAATAGAAGACGGTGCAGCAGTGGACCTGTATGGAAATCCGGTAATAGCAGGGGAAGCCCCTAATATCGGCGCATACAATGGAGAGTCTGTGGAAAAAACAGAATATGAAGATTTTACCGACATCACAGAGGCTCCGGGCGAACCATCGGATATAGAGAATTACACAATAGAATTTGTGGAGGGTGAAGATGAACGCGTCAGCAAAAGCGCAGCGTTTAAAACCAATCCAAGTGGCGCCCATGGTGGTTTTCATATCAGTTCAGATGAGGATGGAGCGGCAGCAGAATATACCTTTACGGGAAAAGCAATTTCTGTGTATACCAAGAGCGGAGCGGCAGCGGGAGTTGCAAATATTTATCTGGATGGACATAGGGTGGCCACGGATGACCAGTATGAAGGAACGGAGACATTTGGGAGAATGGCATTTACACGGACGTTTACCGAAAGCGGAACGCATACCATTAAAATAGAAAGATCCGGGTTAAAAAATCCTAGTTCAGGCGGCACAAATGTAAACCTGGATTATTTTAAAGTATTTAAGGAGAGCCAGTCTGTAGTTCCGGACAGGAGTTTTCACGTGCCTCCTACATGGAATCAGAAGGATTCACACATTACGCTGCCTGAAGTGGCGGAAGGCTGGAAGATCGAACTCTTTGGATCTGACCGCAAGGAGGTGATCGGTCTGGACAAATCCGTAACCAGACCGCTGGAGGATGTTACAGTGAATCTTCTCTACAAGCTGACCAACCAGGCAACCGGAGAGGTGCTGGAGACAAATGTAAATGCCCAGATCACGATTACGGCTGCACCCATGGAAGATTTTGCTTCCGGCAGCAATGGGAAGCCCGATGTGATTCCAGCTTTACGGGAATGGAAGGGCGCAAGCGGGCAGATTACGCTGTCCAATGGGTCCAGAATCATTGTAGATGCAGAGAATTACAGAGAAAATGATGCAGTCCACGTAAAAGCAAACCTGAGTAAGACAGATAATTTCTATAACCAGGTAAATATGTTTAAGGCAGACCTGAAGGCACAGACAGGTCTTGACCTTCCCATTGTAACAGACCAGGAAGCAGGCATCGTAACGGGGCAGGAACCGGTTGGGGAAGATATTTATTTTACCGCCCAGAGCGCTCCGGAATCTCTTGGAGCGGAAGGATATGTGATTGAATTTGGCGGGCAAAATGGAGATGGAAATTGTGTAATCGTAAGGGCACCTCATAAAACAGGCATTCTGTATGGCGGAATTACGATTCTTCAGATCTTAAAGCAAAATGCAGCACTGACCCTTCCAAAGGGAATGATCAGGGATTATCCTGCATATGAGAAGCGCGGATATATGCTGGATGCGGCGCGTATCTACCTGCCCCTTGAATACCTTGAGGATACCTTAAAACAGATGGCGTGGTATAAGATGAACACCTTCTCGGTGCATCTCAATGACTGTGAAAACTGGGGTAATCTGGCGCTGGGTCAGGAACGCTATTCTGCATTCCGACTGGAAAGCAATGTGCCTGGTCTGACAGCAGAAGACGGGTTTTACACCAAAGATGAGTTCCGGGAGTTCCAGTATGATGCCGTTGATTTGGGTATAAACGTCATTCCGGAATTTGATACGCCGGGACATTCTCTGGCATTTACCAGAGTCTGGCCGGAATTGGCGCGTGAAGACAATGCCAAGTATCTGGATGTGACAAAGCCGCAGGCATTGGAGAAAGTCAAAGCATTATTCGATGAATATATTCTGCCTCAGGGCGGAGAGGAAGAAGTTTTCATTGGTCCTGAGGTAAATGTGGGAACGGATGAATATAAAACAAACGGACTTCCGGCAGCAGACAGAACCAGATATAAAGAAGCATTCCGCGGATATATCGACCAGATTCTGAAGCATGTGAAGAACCGGGGCAAAGAACCTGCATTCTGGGGATGCCTAAGGGAAAATGCCGGGACGACTCCGGTAACTACGGATGCTCTGATGTATGCCTGGTATTGGGATTATTCAGAGGCACTGAAAGCACTGGATGCAGGATACCGGGTGCTGACCATGGATGAAATGGAAACCTATATTGTTCCCGGAGGGGGCTGGTATGTGAACCAATATGGACGAGGGGAACATTTATATAACACATGGCTGCCGAATGATAACCGTGCATGGGATGTGAGCTTTGCCGGAGACAGGGCGCCTGCGCCAAAAGGACATCCAAGAGTTGTGGGCGGACAGTTCGCAGTATGGAACGACTGGATTGGAAATGGGATTTCCAGCGGAGATATCAGCTTCCGTATCCAGTATAATATACCTGCCATAGCCCAGAAATCCTGGTCGGTAGATGAAAGCAATGGATCTATGAGTTATGCCGAGTTTAAACAGCTTGGAGAAATCATTGGGGATGCGCCGGGAAGTGACTTTTTATATCGAAACAACAAATTTACGGAGGATAAAATCCTGGATCTGGGAGAGACAGGTGATATCGTCCACCAGGCTAATATGGAATTGCAGCCGGTAAACATAGACAGCAGTGCTCAGGGTAAGGATGGAAGCGGAATCCGTTTTAACGGCAAAGACAGCTATATGGAGTCTAATGTGGCATCAACAGGTTTTGACTGGACGGCAGGAATGTGGATCAACCCGGATGAAGGGAACGCCGCAGATACAGTTTTAATGGAAGGAAAGACGGGAACCCTTAAGCTGAAGCAAGGCATGACCGGGAAAATAGGTTATACAGTAGGAAAATATAACCATTATTTTAACTATCGGTTACCGGAGGGCAGATGGACCCATATTGCCCTCACAGGCGACGCTTATGGCGTGAAATTATATGTAAACGGAATTTTTATAGATGAATTAAAGGATAAGCCGTGGCCAAACTT
>NZ_JAWYAJ010000421.1:0-3331 GCF_034124845.1 Robinsoniella sp. | reverse complement strand
GTCAGCAGTTATATATTCTTCGCCTATCTGGATGTTAGATTTTTACTGCTTTTAATTGCACAGACTTATGCATCCTATCTTGCAGGGAAGAATATTAGGAGGAAAAATAAGAATCCGTCAGACCGTAAAAAAATTTTAGCAGTATTCATTACTTTCATGCTGATCATTTTAGCATTTTTCAAGTATTATCATTTTTTTACGGAATCTTTCCTGAATCTATTTCAGATCAAAAGCAACATGCAGCTATGGAAATTAGCGATGCCTCTTGGTATTTCCTTTTATACCTTCCAGGCAATCAGTTATGTGGCAGATATTTATAAAGAGGAATTAGAGCCTGCCGATTTCCTGTCCACTGCACTTTTAATTGGTTTTTTTCCCAAGATTTCAACGGGTCCGATTGTGAAGAATCAGGATTTCCTCCGGCAGATTAACGAACAAAGACAGATTACAAAAGCAAATGCAGAAGCTGGATTTCAGATAATCCTGTTTGGAATATTTAAGAAGTGTGTGATAGCGGACCGGTTGTCTGTATGTGTGGATGCGGTTTTTCAGGCCCCGGCTGCCTACAGCGCTCTTTCCATCACTTTTGCCGTGATTTCCTATTCCATTCAGATATATTGTGATTTTTCCGGTTATTCAGATATGGCAATTGGAATTGCAAAAATATTGGGATTCGATATACCCCCCAATTTTAATATTCCTTATATATCAAAAAATGTATCAGAGTTTTGGAAACGCTGGCATATCAGCCTGTCTGCCTGGCTGATGCAATACTTATACTTTCCCCTGGGTGGAAATCGAAAAGGCAGAGGGCGTACTTATTTTAATCTGGTTTTAACCATGACGCTGGGGGGACTCTGGCATGGAGCTAACTGGACTTATATTGTGTGGGGACTGCTCAATGGATTTGCTTTAGTGCTGCATAAAAATTATCTGGCTATTAAGAAGAAGCATTTTATCACGATTGAAAATAAGGGAATACAGAATGTCTGTTCCGTTATTTCCTGTCTGCTTACCTATATTTTCATCTGCATCTGCTGGATTTTTTTCCGGGCAGATTCCGTGGAACAGGCGGTCATGATACTGGGCAGAATCGTCTTCTGGAAATCAGGGATAGACTATATTTACATATATACGGTGGTATTTGCTCTGATTGTGATTATTGCAATGCTGTTTGCAAAATTCAAAAATGGCGGAAACGGATTATACAAACAATTTAACCTGGATAAGTTTTCATCGAAAGTAGCGATAGGTATCTTCATTTGGATTTTGTTAAGTTTGTTTTATCCGGGAAATACAGCATTTATTTATTCCCAGTATTGACTTTACCGGGAAACAGGGTTATCTGCCTGCTATAGATTGTGAACCTTTTTTTCTGTGGCAGTTTTAGATAAATAAAATGCGTTTTATACGTTTCAGGAGAGGAGGAGTGAGATCTATTGTGCGAAAGAACCATAGTAAATGGAAAAAAGATACAAAAATAATTTTATTAAGGAGGATTTGGATATGAAGGAAAAAGCGGCGGCAATTCTAACGGTATGTATGCTGCTGATGACGGGAATGCAGGTTCATGCCAGCGGCATTATACACAGCGTTTCAACAGGAATCGGTGGAATTGTAAGTGCAAGCCCCGGCAGAGGTTCTGCAGAACTGTCAGGTGAATTTGATGATCCTGAGTTACAAAATGAGGTGGATCAAATAAATAACAGTCTGGACCAGAATCTGGCGAACGCCTTGGGGAAGGATGAACTGGAACTTTATGACAGCAAGACTAAGGTTATATCCCTGGAAAAACTGTCTGATTATAAATTTCTGACGAAAATCAGTAATTTGACAATCAAGGCAGATCCCATGCCATCTATCGAACAACCCATCAGTATGGATTTGGTATGCAATAGTATCACCTCTAATATTCAGGTTTACGTCCTGCATAAGTGTGATGCACATGGATGGGAACTGCTGGATACCGCAACCAGTGGGAATATTGCAACTGCGGTATTTCATTCCGCATCGCCCGTAGCATTGGTATACCAGGACAAAGAGCAGGGAAAAAACGAAGAAACCGGTGTTTCACCTAAAACCGGAGAAAGTGGTATTGAAATTATTGCAGTTATAGCAGCCGTATTATTTATTGGGGTGGGCAGTTTTGCAGTGATCCACAGTAAAAAGAACAGAGGAGTGAAATTGTGAAGGAACCAGCATTAATGATCCTGGCAGCAGGAATGGGGAGCAGGTATGGGGGACTTAAACAAGTTGATACAGTGGGAGATCATGCAGAAAGTATTATAGATTTTTCCATCTTTGACGCTATAGAAGCCGGTTTTCGTGATCTTGTGCTGATTATAAGAAGAGAACACGAGGCTATCTTTGAGCAGAATCTGGTCAGGCATATCAGAAAGAAGGTGAATGTTCAATATGCCTATCAGAACATGGATGATATCCCGGAAGGCTTTACAGTCCCGGCAGGCAGAGAAAAGCCGTGGGGAACAACACATGCCCTGTTAGCCTGCCGCAGCCGGAATACACCATTTGCTATCTGCAATGCAGATGACTTCTATGGAAGAGATGCATTTCAAAAAATGTATGAATTTTTATGTACGGAGGTTCAGGAGAATCACTATGCCATGATCGGATACCCACTGGAAAATACATTGACGGATCATGGTTCCGTAACAAGAGGGGTCTGCAAGGTAGAAGACGGGTACCTGACCGGTATCGAAGAAATAGGCGGAATCAGGAAAAAAGACGGGCAGGTCTGCTATGAGACAGATAAAGCAGACAACACAGAAAAAGCAAACAAGACAGAAAAAACTGACAAGACAGGTAAGGCAGACGTAAATGACGAGACAGTCAATCAATACAGCTGTATACCTGATCATACCATGTGTTCCATGAATTTCTGGGGATTTTCTCCGTCAATATTCGGGCAGTGTGACCGGATATTTACTGATTTTTTAGAACGGGAATTAAATGCAAATCCTATGAAATGTGAACATGTCATACCTACGGCAGTAAGGGATCTTATAAAAGAAGGCAGTTGCCGGGTCAAAGTATTGCCCAGCCGGGATACGTGGTTTGGAGTGACTTATCAGGAAGATCGAGCATTCGTCCAGGAAAAAATAAAAGATTACAAAAAAGCAGGCAGATTTCCCGCAAAACTTTGGAACTGAGATTTACCGTGTAGTCTGTTAAAACAGAAATATCGTGGATAGGGGGGAATACATTGAAGTTTAGAAACAGGAAAAGAAGCATTCTGATACTCGTTTTGTGCTTTGCTGTATGTCTCACTGCTAATCCGGTTTGGAGTCAGCATGCGGATGCCTCAGCAGGG
>NZ_JAWYAJ010000420.1:0-10788 GCF_034124845.1 Robinsoniella sp. | reverse complement strand
AAATGGAAAGATCGCCAAAATGCGGCGTATTTTCCGTTCGATCCAGGCATGTTTAATCAGAACAATCACCATTGCTGCAAGGCAGTATATGTAAAATACCAGATAGGTTGTAATAATAAGAGGTCCCTGGATATACGTACCGTCGGGGCTGATATCAAACAATAATTTACAGGGAAGGTTAAGAAGCACCAGGAACAGATAAAGTATTCCCGGGATACATGACCAACCGATTACTTTAAAAATGCCCTCATGATTCTCATATACCGTCGCCGTTGTATAGTAAAAATAGGCCATTCCCATCAGCGGAGTTGCTATAAAATAAATGATTGTAACCGCCCAGGAAACCTGATATGGCACATACTGGGGAAATGCCAAAAATGCTGTGGATAATATATTCGAAAACATGGCGCAAAAAGTCGCCAAAAAACAGCATTGAAATAAACGATTCTTCAAGGATGGAAGCAAATCCCCTTTTCTTGCATAAGACCAGATGATAATGAGAAAAACTACGGAAATACATTCCGCTGCCACATTCCACCTCAAAACTTCACCTTCTTCCTCTTTATCATCTGACAAATATTCCCGGGTATCCGTCTTCCCTGAACGCTTGTCTGTAATTTTACAATTTATTAATGATTATAACCGATTTGTGGAAATAATTCAATCTATTGTGATAAACATTGCATCCCCAAACGAAAAAAAACGATACCTTTCCTTCACTGCCGTTTCATACGCATTCATAATATTCTCTTTCCCAGCCAGCGCTGACACCAGCATCAAAAGCGTGGATTCCGGCAGATGGAAATTTGTGATCAAATGATCGATCATCTTAAACTGATAACCAGGATAGATAAAGATCTCCGTCCATCCGCTTCCTGCTTTCAGAATGCCATTTTCATCTGTGGCTGATTCCAAAGTACGGCAGCTGGTCGTTCCCACAGAGATTACTTTCCCGCCATTTTTTTTAGTTTCGTTAATGATGTGCGCCTGATCTTCTTCTACCACGTAAAATTCAGAATGCATATGGTGTTCCGTAACATCTTCAACTTTAACAGGCCGGAAGGTTCCAAGCCCAACATGAAGTGTCACATGGGCTATCTGAATCCCTTTTTTCTGAATTTCTTCCAGCAGCTCCGGTGTAAAATGCAGACCTGCCGTAGGTGCTGCTGCGGAGCCGTCATTCTTTGCATAAACCGTCTGATAACGATTCTTGTCTTTCAGCTGGTGGGTAATATATGGCGGCAGAGGCATCTGGCCCAGCTGATCCAGGATTTCTTCAAAAACTCCTTCATAGGAAAACTGAATCAGACGGTTCCCCTCTTCTACCACATCGATGACTTCGCCCACTAAAAGTCCTTCCCCAAATGAGATCTTGGTTCCGGGCTTTGCCTTCTTACCTGGCTTCACTAATGTTTCCCATATATTATTTTCTTTGCGCTTCAGCAAAAGAACCTCAATTTTAGCATCTGTGCCAACCTTGTTTCCGAAAAGACGTGCCGGAATTACTTTTGTATCATTAACAACCAGGCAGTCTCCGGGATTTAAATAATGTACGATATCTTTAAAGATCTCATGACGGATTTCTCCGGTTTTTCTATCTAAGACTAAAAGTCTGGAACTGGAACGGTCTTCCAGCGGATCCTGAGCGATTAATTCCTGTGGTAAGTCAAAATAAAAATCTGAAGTTTTCATGTGCAGCTCTCCTATATTTTCTGATTATGTATGAATTTTTTCTAAACTTTCTATAGTATAGCATCGTTCCCGCTGCCTTTCAAGAGCGTATCACATAGAAGCCTTTCACATAGAAGCCTTTCACAACGCCTATCACATAGTGGCGGTACCTGCCATGCTGTGCCCGCTAAGGGTGTGCGCAGTTACACCACATAAGACTCACAGGAATTGGCTCTCATCCTCACATCAAAAGAAGACCTTAGCAAATTGCTAAAGTCTTGTGTCAGAACATGGTAATATGGCAGCCTGCCGGATAATTTTCTGATAAATTATCCGGCACACCATGGTATTAATACCCTAATAAAGGCAGCACATTTCTTGGTTCTTCAATAATTACCAGATCAGCCTTTACGTCCGTATAGTGTTCCTGATCGTGTATGATGACGAGTTTATGTCCTTCAAAATATTTGATATAATTTGCAAATACTTCAGAGGATAGCGTTGTCCCCAGTAAAAGCAATACATCTGCCTTTTCAATTTCCTCTGTTGTTTTCGTCATCAATCTGCTGTCTACCATCTCTCCAAAGAGGGATACCATGGGTCGTATGGGTATCTTGCATGTTTCACAGATTGGCATGCCTTTCGCCTTTAACATGTAATCCAGGGAATACTCTTTTTTACAGCGTGGACACTGATTATGATAAATACTTCCATGAAGGTTGATGATATTTTTGCATCCCATCTGCCTGCCGTGTTCATAGATATTGGCAGTAACGATACACTGCAGTTTACCGGCCCGTTCCATTGCAGCCAGTGCCGAAGCGGACTCCGTTATTTCCGGCGGATTCTCCAGCATTTCATGAATATAAAAGTCAAAAAACTGTTCCGGTCTGGTGCTGTAAAAAGCGCTTGAGAATATTTCTTCCGGTGACGCATCATACTTCTGCTCAATCTCGTAAGCCCGCAAAGGTTTTTTAACGCCTGTGTATCCGCCTTCTTCCATCATGCCGGAACCGCATAATGCTACGGTGTACTGGCTTTCTTCCAGTATCCTTTTTAAATGCTCAATCTTAGTCATATTTTCTGCCTCCTTCCTGCTCAAACCGGGCAATACAGCTTCTCTGTAATCATAATGCAGAAACCGGCGATCACGCTGGTAACTGCTGCGCTAATTCAGATTCACTATAGTTTAAGATGCCGCCCGGTAATAATCTGTTAAAATAATTATACAATTATTTTATATAAAATACCATTGATACTGTATGAAATTCAAATCCAAATTATTTCCAATTGGCAAAGATCATGTAATTTCTCCTAAACATGTCCAGCTAACCCAGCATTTTACTATTTATTTCGCCCCGATCTCCCATTGGATGTGCATATATGCTTCCCTAAATTCTTCATTTGCAAAATAACCAACGTCAGGCAAATCATAAAAGTCAGCAAGTCTGCTATTGGACCGGACCACAATACTCCGTTTAGGCCAATGGCGGAAGTCAGTACAACGGCGGAGAGTATTTTAAATACCAGCTGATATGACAGGGAAATTGCCGCTGCCTGAGCCGGTTTTCCAATCGCCTGGAAGAACACACCGGTAATTGTCTGAAATCCAAAGAAAATATACAGCAGAAAATACCTCTGGAAAAATTTTCTGGAAAATTCCATATATAACTGGTTCTCTGTATTTCCAAATAAATGTATAATCGGTTCCGGAAAAAACACAAATAATACGGTAGCTGCCACCGATGTTATGGTCCCAATCAGAATTGCCATTCCATATGCCTTTTTTACACGTATATAATTCTTGGCTCCATAATTATAACCTACAATTGGCTGCATTCCTATTCCAATCCCAAGCAGTATGGTAAATAAAATCTCCTGCACTTTCATGGAAATCCCATATGCGGTAAGGGGAATTTCGCTTCCATATATCGTTGCTGCCCCATAATGCACAATTAAATTATTGTTCACAACCATAACAAGTGAAAATGCCAGCTGGTCACTAAAGCTGGAAATGCCAAGACCGCAAATTTCTCGTACTGTCTCAAACTGAAGTTTTAAAATACCTTTGGTTATTTTAATGCTCCTGAATTTCCGGAGATAGCATACGGATAAAACAAAGGAAACCATTTGTCCAATAAAGGTTGACCAGGCAGCACCTTTCATCCCCCATCCAAAACCAAAAATGAACACCGGATCCAGACACCCGTTTACCAATGCTCCGATTATCATGGATGCCATTGCATATTTCGGACTGCCATCTGCACGAATGACAGAATTTAAGGATGTGCTGATCATAATAAAAGGCAGACCCATGACAATGATGTACCCATACTCTTTTGCATAAGGCATCAGCATTTCTGTTGCGCCCAGTACGGTGAGGATCGGTTCTAAAAACAACAGCCCCACAGTCATAGCCAGAAGGCTGACACCTGTTATCAGCAGGATTGCATTTCCCACCCCTTTTGCAGCATCTTGTTCCTTTCCCGCTCCCAGCCGCAGACTGAAATATGCCGCTGTACCATCTCCAATGAGCAGCGACAGTGCCAGAGTCACCAGGGTGATGAGCAGCACTACATTTGCAGCCCCGTTCCCCAGATAGCCCACTCCTCTTCCGATAAAAATCTGGTCTACAATGTTGTACAGGGCATTTATCAGCATTGCCACCACACTTGGAATTGCAAATTTGGCAATTAACATCCCAATGGACCCGGTACCCAATATATTTTCCTGTTGATTTGATTGCTTTTGACTTAATTGCTTTTGTTTTAATTGCTGTTCCATCTATTTTTCCTCCAAAGCGGTGGCTGTTCTCATCCCCCGCTGTTTTACTTTTTTAATTTGCCCACAAAAAGAAGGCCGCTTAAGCCGCCTTCTGTCCGGGAGCATTTTCCCAATACAAAAGGCTGCAGACAAAACATCGTCCACAGCCTATTGATATCTGCATCTGCCATCGGAAACGGGTACACAAAAAGAAGTATAGCTGCCTACACTTTTGTATACGTTTCGATGAAACAAAGTAAGTTATCTATGTTCCGGCTTTGCACAACGTTTCATCGTTCTGTTTTGTCCAAAGCCCTCTCTTCTTCTCATTACATTGCTTAAAATGCACATCATAATAAATTTCCTTTTCCCGTTGATATAAAATCCTTATCTCATATTATAGGCAAAGCTAAGTCTTCTGTCAACATAAAAACGAGCTTCCCTACTTTTCATCACAGACCTGAAAGATGTAAAATTTCAGATAATAGGATTCCTGTGCCGCCCAGAGTATTGGATGGTCGGCTGCCTGTGTCCTGTATTCCACCTGGCGGAGCCTTTTATGTACATTCCCGGCTGCTTCCCGAATGGTCTTGGCAAACAGTTCCGGATCCATAAAATGAGAACAGGAACAGGTTGCCAGGTATCCTCCGTCTTTTACCAGCTTCATTCCCCTCAGATTGATCTCCCGATAGCCTTTCACTGCATTTTTGATAGAATTTCTGGACTTGGTAAATGCAGGCGGGTCCAGTATGACAACGTCAAACTTTTCGCCATTTTTTTCAAGCTCGGGAAGAAGTTCGAATACATCCTGGCACAGAAAGCAGACCCGTTCTTCCAGACCATTCAACACTGCATTTTGTTTCGCCTGGAGTACCGCAAGTTCTGATGCGTCTACACCCAGAACCTCTTTTGCCCCTGCCGCTCCTGCATTTAAAGCAAAGGAACCGGTATGGGTAAAACAGTCCAGCACTTTTTTGTCCTTACACAGCTTTTGGATTGCAAGGCGGTTATATTTTTGATCCAGGAAAAATCCGGTCTTTTGCCCGTCTTCTACATCTACCATATATTTCACGCCATTTTCTACAATTTCCACCTTTGTATCAAATGGTTCGGAAAGAAACCCTTTTGTCCGTTCAAGTCCTTCCTGAAGGCGTACCTTTGCATCGCTTCTCTCATAGATGCCGCGTATTTTTATGCCATCCTCCTTAAGCACTTTCTGCAGCAAATCCAGGATCTTCACTTTTAAACGATCTATCCCAAGAGCCAGTGACTCAACCACAAGAACATCCGCAAATTTATCTACCACCAGTCCCGGAAAGAAATCTGCCTCTCCAAAGATTACGCGGCAGCTGGAAGTATCCACCGTTGCCTTGCGGTATTCCCATGCGTCTCTCACACGCATTTCCAAAAACGCATCATCAATCAGGGTATCCTTTTTTCTGGACATCATACGGATTGTAATTTTCGATCTGGTATTTATAAATCCCCTTCCCAGAAAATATCCGTCAAAATCTTCCACACAGACGATATCTCCATTGATAAAATCTCCTTCAATCCGGTCAATTTCATTGTCAAAAATCCACATCCCGCCAGATTTCAGCAGGCGGCCTTCGCCTTTTTTTATTCTCACAACTGTCTGTTCCATATTGTTGTTCCTCTCTATTCGCTTTAAAATTTAACTCCCGGCTTTAAACAGCCACGGGAAGTCAGAAGCAAGTTATAAAACATACTCTCGTGTTATTATATTTCATTTGAGGAGGCATGTAAACAAATTTTGTTGTCGTTGTTATGAGACAGTTGTCCGGCAAATTCCGGGATTAAACTCTATCACAAAAAGAACAGCGGGTCAGACAATAACCATGCCGCCCCCTGTTCTTTTAACTATAACGCTTATTTACAATTATCAGTGCAATGCAGTGCCAGCGCTTCATATGCTCTTAATATAATGTGGTTTCCTTCTGTGCGCATTTCTCCATAATTGCTGAAAATCTTATCCCAGCTGCCGCTGCCATCCAGTACCATCTTCGATTCTTTGTTCTGGTAATTATGGATTGCTAAAATCTCTCCTTCAGCCGACACTCTTCTATAGGCAATTATATTCTGGTCTTCGGTTTCTTCCGGAACAAAGGTTCCTTCCGTGAGAATATTTTTATATTTCCCGGATTTTCTAAGCTGTATGAGCTTCTTATAAAAATTCAGTACGGAATCTTCATTTTTCAACTCACTGGCCACGTTTATTTCCGGATAATTTTTATTTACTTTCAGCCAGGTGCTCTCTGCGCCTGAGAAGCCGGCATTCTTCTCATCGCTCCACTGCATGGGAGTTCTGCTGTTGTCACGGCTTCTTCTGCCTGCCAGTTCAAATGCCTGCTCCGATGACATTCCAGAATTCACAGCCCGCTGGTACTGATCCTTTGTTGCCGGATCATTATAATCATCCATGCTGTCCATAAGGATATTACTCATGCCGATTTCCTGACCCTGGTAAATAAAGGGTGTTCCGCGAAGCAGCATAAAAAGAGATGCCAGCATGGTAGTACTGTATTGATTAATATCTCCCTCTGGCAGATATTTATTAAGAGAACGGGGCTGATCGTGATTCTCCAGGTACAGCGCTCCCCAGCCGCGTTTCTGAGTTTCCAGCTGGCTGTGGAACATATTCCGTTTTAAATCCTGCAGGGTCCAGTTGGTTGGTTTATACCACTCACCGGTCTGGGGGATATCGATATCCGCATAACTGAAATCAAATACCATGGAAAAGAACCCATTCTCTCCAATAAAATGATCCAGCAGTTCTTCCGGAACATTAGCCTCCGCTACGGTCATACTGTTGTGGGGCTGAAATGTTCTTTCTTTTAATTCTGATAAAAACACTTCGATTCCAGCCTGGTTTGCAATCCCTTTACCGACAAAACACATGCCGTCTTCACCGTCAGGTTCAAATGTAACGGCTTGAAAATTCTTCTTAATATTGGAAATGGCATCAATCCGGAATCCGCCAAGGCCTTTATCCAGCCAGTAATTGATCATTTTGTAAATTTCTTCCCGCAGTTTGGGATTCTCCCAGTTCAGGTCCGGCTGCTTTTTGCTGAATGCGTGTAAATAGTAACGGTTATCACCTGCTTTTTCCCACGCAGATCCCCCAAAATGAGACCGCCAGTTATTCGGAGGCCCGCCGTCTACCCCTTCTTTAAAGATGTAATAGTCCGCATATTCACTCCCCGGATCCTGCAATGCTTCCCGGAACCAGACATGTTCATCGGATGTGTGGTTTACCACCAGATCCATTAATATCCGGATGCCTCTTTTTCCTGCCTCCCCAATCAGCCGGTCCAGATCCTCATCCGTACCAAAGCTTTCATCTACGTGATAATAGTCAGAGATGTCATAGCCATTGTCATCCATTGGAGACTGGTACACCGGGCAGATCCACAGAACATCAATCCCCAGATCCTGCAGGTAATCCAGTCTCTCTATAATCCCCTGGATATCCCCGATTCCATCCTCATTGGAATCCTGAAAGCTTTTCGGATAACACTGGTATACAACTGCATTTTTCCACCACTTCTTTTCCATTCCGTCACCCCTTTACTGCCCCATCGGCAATCCCCTTCATAATATATTTCTGCAAAAACAGATACACGATAATAATTGGAATAATCGTAACCAGAACTGCCGGGAAAATCAATTCCCAGGAATTACTGTATTGTCCCGATACCATCTTGGCGAAATAAAGCTCCAGGGTAAGGGTCTTATACTGGGAGTTACCAATTGTTAAAAATGGCAGCAGATAATCATTCCAGATCCAGATTCCATTTAAAATGATTACCGTAACCGTTGTGGATTTCAGCATGGGAAATACCACCTTGAAAAACATCTGAAAAATAGAGGCTCCATCTATGGCTGCGGCTTCTTCCAAAGACTGCGGCACACTTTTTAAAAACCCATGATATAAGAAAATCGACATGCTGAGCCCAAATCCGCAATACATTAAAATCAATCCAGCCAGGTTACGAAGCTGCAGCCTATCGAATACACTGAGCAGGGGATACATTACTGATTGAAAGGGAATCAGCATTGCAGCCGTGAACAGTAAAAACGCTGCCTGGGACCATTTCGTTTTATTTCTCACCATCATCCATGCCGCCAGGGAAGATACAATAACCAGAACAAATACAGAAACACCGGTAATAAACAAAGTAATTCCAAATCCCTGGACAAAATGAATCTGACTCAGAGCACTTTTTATATAATCCAAAGTCCACACTGCTGGCAGTGCCATGGGGGAATCAACGATTTCAGCCTGGCTCTTAAAGGAGTTCAGAATCAGAAACGCAATGGGAAATAACGTATATAATGCCATAATAACCAGTAAGATACGAACAAGAACTGCTCCTGCTTTTCTTTTCATTACATTTCTACCTCCTTTTTCTTCGTATAGGACACCTGTATTAAGCCTACAATTGCAATTAAGATAAAGAATATGACTGCCTGTGCCTGGGCAAGACCGTAATCCGGCGGTCTGGTATCTTTTGTCGTCCTTAAGATCTGTAACGCCAGAAGCCTGGTATTAAAGTTTCCATCTGTAAGCGCAACGTTCTGATCCAGCAGTTTGAAGCAGTTAGATAAGGTTAAAAATAAAACGATGGTAAAGGACGGCATCAGCATGGGCAATGTAATTTTTCTGAATTTGGTAAAGGCGCCTGCTCCATCAATGGAAGCTGCCTCATACAAATCACTGGAAATATTATTGATTCCGGCTACAAAGATCAGCATCATATAACCTGCCATCTGCCACACCACCATGATTACCAGGGCAACCAGTGTTTTGGTGGAATCCTGGGTCATATTTGTCAAAAACGGGATATGGAAAAGCCCCTCTTCCCCAAATAACATTTTGGAATATACAATCTGAAAGATGAACTGCCAGATAAAGCCAAGTGCCAGGCCGCCAAGAAGGTTCGGCATAAAAAAGATGGTACGGTAAACACCGCTTCCTTTTCTTAAGACACTGATCATCATTGCCATTACAAGACCAGCCACACTTACGGCAATTACAGCCATAAGGGTGAATTTCAATGTATAGAGTAAAGCGTCCAAAAACTGGCTGTTCTGAAATACCTTTGCATAATTACGCAGCCCTACAAATGATTCAAAAGCATTGGCACCTCCATGGAAATAGGTTCCCCTCCATGCGGAAAATGAATAAAATACACCTATGATAAAAGGTATTACGATAACTCCGATAAACAGAATCACTGCCGGCAGCAGCAACGGCTTAAACCATTTCTTATAATATTTTTCCATCTTAATCTTCCTCCCCTAATTTTCTTAAGGCTTTCCATTGGCTGATACATTCATCGGCTATCTTTTCATAGGCATCCGGTTCCCAGTCTTCCCTGATAAAGTACTGTTCCATCAAAATCTTACCATATACTTCCTGCCCCCAGGTGGGCGGCGCTCCGTTGAATGGATTTGACAGCACATTTCCCTCCCTTAGATATCCGATCAATGCGTTATTTAAGGGATTCTCAAATTCTACGGATGCATCTGCGGTAAACGGTATAAAAGCAAAGTCATTGATAATAAAGTCCTGTCCTTCTTTTGATGTATTCAGCCAGTATAGGAATTGCTCCGCTTTTTCCTGCTCTTCCGGTGATGCTTTTTTGTTAATCGCATAGTAGCTTGGAACAAATTCCGGTACGGAACGGTTAAACTTCTCTACCGTCATCCCCGGCACTTTGATATCTTCCTGTGTAAACGGCATTTTGACCGGCAGCATGGTAATCGTTTTCACGATCTCCTGATTTATTTTTTCGATATTACTGTATACCCAGTTTCCCTGTTTGATAAAAATAGATTTGTGATCTGCAAATATCTGAATTGCCTGGTCATATCCGCTGGTTGTGGAATTAATAAAGTCAGGACTACGCTTCAATGCCCCTTTTGCTCCCGCCGCATGGCTTGTCATCAGATCTTCCAGCTGAATGGACTTTTCCAGAGGGGATTTTAATTCATCCACCTGTTCATCCTCAGCATTCTGGGCAGCGGATAAGCTGTCCAGCACTGCATTCAATGCAAAATTGCTCATGTGATCACCGTAAGTCCATTTCTCTGCACCGGCTACTGCAAACACTCCGTTAAGCTGGCTGGAAATTTCGTTTTTTTCCGGCTGGAAGGTATATGCATTGCCACTTAGTTGAACGGTTCCCGCGGTACCATTTTGTATGTAATCATCCGCAGCAATTACCAGGGCTTCAAATTCATCGTAAGTGGCTGTCTTAAAATCTTCCAGCCATTTCTCTGTGTTTTCTTCCCCGAATAAAGCATCTACCATATTGGTGTCTATGATAT
>NZ_JAWYAJ010000419.1:0-2905 GCF_034124845.1 Robinsoniella sp. | reverse complement strand
GATGACAGATTCTCAAGCAATGATGGAATGTCCGATGCAGGTGTCAGCACCAGGATTTTTTTCCCTGCCTCCTGCATCCTTTTCAGTGCCGGAATAAAATGCGCGGGACTTTCCTGCCCATCCACATTTGTCCATTGAATCATCTGAAGCTCTTTTTGCGCCAGTAGATGATCCAGATGGTTGATCTGTTCTTTTCCGTCAAAATGATAAACCGGATATTCTTCCCATTCCATCTGCTTTTTCAGCTCCGGCACCACAAACTGCCGATAACAGTCCGGTGAAAACATGACCGACATATCACACTGCATCTGGGCATGACGCCCGGGTGCCCAGGTGTCCATCCACCCCACACAGCTGCCGCCTTCATTGCAGTTTTTCTCCAGCTGATAAAACGTCTCCGCAGCATCTGTCCAGCCTTCATTGATTGTGGAAATGGCAGACTGCACTGCTTCCGGGCAGCTATACATATCCATCATGGTTTCTATGGAACCATGGAGATGTCCAATGGCATCCAGGGTGCCGCAGTTATCCGGCATAGACAGCAGATAATTTCCCATTCCCTTTTCCGCAAGATATTTTACAATTTCCCGCTGGCGGCGGTAGAATATATTTTCACGGTCATATTTCCATTGGTGCTCTTCCAGATCTTCCACCACAGCATCGAACCAGATCGTATCCGGTTTTAGCGTGTATTTTCCTCCGTAGTAGACACAGTGCCCGGATGCACCGAAGTTGGGCATTACCAGCGGCAGGGATTCCCCGCCGAAATAAGTCTGTTCCAGTCTTTGGATATTCCGTTTCCAGATCCGCTCCGGATTCAGCCAGTAGTCTTCCAGATCCTCGGGATCGTCAGGATTACATTCCCCGGGGGCAAAAATATGGACATTTGTTTTCCCGTCCCTTGGTGCTGCCACGGATATACAGCAGCGGTCCAGGACCTCATTGTCCCATAAAGCAGTCAGCCTGGCTTTGGCTTTTTCCCAGTCTTCTTTGTAATACATAAATCACACCTGCTTTCTTACGATCACCTGATTTTCAAATACCCGCTCTGCTTTGCATTTATTTCCGGTCAGAACAATATTTTCCCGGAACCTGATATCATTAGAGGCAGCCCCTACCATGACTTCCACCGTTCCCGGTTCCAGTACATAATCCATATGGATATCATAGAATCCCATCTGTGCTGTTGGAATCGTGAATTCCAGCAGTTTGCTTTCACCCGGTTTCAATGTGATCCGCTTATATGCTTTCAGTTCCTGCACCGGTCTGGTGACGCTTGCCGCCACATCCCGGATATAGAGCTGCACGACTTCATCGCCTTCCCGCTCCCCGGTGTTTTCCACCTGAACGGACACTTCCAGATTTCCGCCAATGGGTACTTCCTTATTCCCTATCCGAAAATCTGAAAAACGAAATTCTGTATAACTCAGTCCATAACCGAAAGCATACAGGGCAGATGCACTCACATCATCGTAATCCCCTCTCCAGTGAGAACGTCCGCCGGATTTTTTATGCATATAGTACACCGGAATCTGCCCGGAAGTACGGGGTACGGATACCGGAAGTCTGCCCCCCGGATTCCTGTCTCCGAATAGAATCTCCGCTACTGCCCTTCCTCCCTCTTCTCCCGGGAACCACGCTTCCAGGATAGCCGGGAGATGCTCTTCTTCCCAGGTAATCGAATAGGGACGTCCGTTGCTCATGACCAGAACAACCGGCACTCCGGCAGCCGCAACGGCACGAACCAGTTCTTCCTGTACACCAGGCAGACTTAGTTCTGCACGATCCACCGATTTTCCCACGGTACACTCCAGTGTAATCCCAGCCAGATCGCCCACGAACAGCAGTACTGCATCTGCCTGTGCCGCAGCATTGACTGCCTCTTCAAATCCATCTCTGGATGTTCCCTTGATCTCACATCCTTTGGCATAGATAATCTCCGTATCCGGAGAAACCGCCTTGCGGATTGCTGCAAGATAGCTCTCCATCTGCACGATGTTCCCGGACATTTCAATATTCTCAGGTACTGGCTGGTTCATGGCATTTCCCTGGCTGTCATGCAGCTCCAGCAATCCTTCAATCTGCCCCTGATAAGTATAGTCTCCAATCATATGACGGATATTGTCAGCAGAAGGTCCAATGACAGCCAGTTTCTTTATATCCTTTGACAGGGGCAGAAGCCGGTTTTCATTTTTCAGCAGAATAATGGACTTTCTTGCCGCTTCCAGGGCAAGCTGCCGATCCTGCGGTGTGTCAAACTGATCCATTGTCTTTTTCGCATCCACATACGGATGCTCAAATAATCCCAGCCGGAACTTAAATGTCAGAACCTTTCTCACGCTGGTGTGAATCAGTTCCATGGAAATGTCCCCCTTTTCCACTGCGCGCTTTAAAGGTTCCCCAAAGCAGTCCACATTCGGAAGTTCCACATCCATGCCGGCTTCCAGTGCCATTTTTGCAGCCTCTTCTTTGTCTGCCGCCATATTGTGGTAGTCAAAGATCTGGTTTATGGCAAAATAATCCGAAACGACTATTCCCTCAAATCCCCACTCTTCTTTCAGAATATCATTCAACAATTTCTTTGATGCACCGCAGGGTACACCGTCGATTTCATGGTACCCATTCATAATGGATGCCATGTTTCCTTCCTTTACCGCCATCTCAAAAGGTGCCAGATATACTTCCCGCAGCTCCCGTTCCGGCAGATGAACCGGCGCCCAGTTCATTCCCCCTTCCGATGCACCATAGCCCACAAAATGCTTCCCGGTTGCCAGAACTCCCTGGTCCTTTAAATTCCCCTGGATCCCTTTAACATAAGCAGTTCCCATGGTTCCAACCACATAGGGATCTTCTCCATAGGTCTCTTCCATTCTTCCCCAGCGGGGATCCCTTGCAATATCCAGCA
>NZ_JAWYAJ010000418.1:0-12157 GCF_034124845.1 Robinsoniella sp. | reverse complement strand
CAAAAAAAAAGATTGTTTCAGCATTTTTATAAATGATTTCATTTTTATACCCATTGCATACTGCAGGCTTACCTGCAATACTGCCACAATAAAACAAGTTGAAAAAATCTCACCGTGGCTTCCTTTCTATATTATAATTTTCTTTCAGATAATTCATTTCCTATTACTCATTTAAATTTTCCCTGTTATATTACCACATTTAAACCTGGTTGAAAGATTTACAGTGCGGCTTCATTTCCATATTTATTTTACTGTTATCACTAGTGGGTTGTTATAATCCCAAAAGGGAAAGCGCCGGGGAGATTATTAAATCAATCAGCTTAATTCCCAAGAAGGGAACAATCACTCCGCCAATACCATAGATGGACATATTCTTTAAAAGCATTTTCTCTGATCTCATCGGTTTGTATTTTACTCCCCGCATAGCAATCGGAATAAGGCATGGAATAATGATTGCATTAAAGATCAGGGCAGATAAAATTGCACTGAATGGTGTTGCCAGTTTCATAATATTCAGCAGTTCCATCTGTGGAATTACAAGGGTAAACATAGCGGGGATAATGGCAAAATATTTCGCCACATCATTTGCTATACTGAATGTGGTCAGGGAACCTCTTGTAATCAGAAGCTGCTTTCCAATCTCAACCACTTCCAGAATCTTAGTAGGATCGGAATCCAGATCCACCATATTGGCTGCTTCTTTTGCTGCTGATGTACCGCTGTTCATGGCGATTCCTACATTTGCCTGCGCCAGTGCCGGAGCATCGTTGGTACCGTCTCCTGTCATGGCAACAATCTTTCCCTGTGCCTGTTCTTTTTTGATTTCCTCAATTTTATCCTCGGGCTTGCATTCTGCGATGAATTCATCCACGCCGGCCTCTTTTGCTATTGTAGCTGCTGTCAGGGGATTGTCACCGGTACACATAACCGTTTTGATTCCAATTTCACGCAAACGCTCAAACCGCTCTACCAATCCCGGTTTTACGGTATCTTTCAGATAGATAACACCGTAGATCACATTTTTTGCACACACAACCAGAGGAGTTCCCCCAAGTCCTGATACCTTTGATACGATACTCTCCAGATCATCCGGAACGACTCCATGGGCTTCTCTTACATACTGAATCATTGCATCATAAGCGCCTTTTCTTACCTTTGTTCCATCTGCAAGGTTTACACCGCTCATCTTTGTCTGTGCCGTAAATTCTATAAATTCCATCTGATCAGCCATATTAGCCTTTATCTTAGAATCCAGTGTCCTGCCAAGCTCTACAATGGATTTTCCTTCCGGCGTTGCATCACTTAAGGAACACATCACACTGTAATCCACCAGATCTTCTTTATCAATACCCTTTACCGGGAAAAAATCTGCTGCAAGGCGGTTACCAAAGGTAATGGTTCCCGTCTTATCCAATATCATGGTATCAACATCACCGCATGCTTCGACGGCTTTACCGGACATGGCAATTACATTAAATCTGGTTACACGGTCCATACCTGCTATTCCGATGGCTGATAATAAGCCTCCTATCGTTGTGGGAATCAGGCAGACCATTAATGCGATCATCGTTGAAATCGGGATGGCTGCTCCTGAATACCTGGCAAATGGATATAAACATACAATTACGATCATAAAAATGATGGTCAGCCCCACTAACAGGGTGTTCAATGCAATTTCATTAGGTGTCTTCTGCCTGGAAGCACCTTCTACCAGTGCGATCATTTTATCCAGGAAGGATTCTCCGGGAGAAGATGTTATTCGAATCTTCAGCCAGTCGCTGACTACCGTTGTTCCTCCCGTTACAGATGAGAAATCTCCGCCGGACTCTCTGGTAACCGGTGCCGATTCTCCGGTAATTGCGGATTCATCCACGGATGCAACCCCTTCTATGACTTCTCCGTCATTTGGGATCAGCTCTCCGTTTCTCACCAGTACAATATCACCTTTTTTTAATTCAGAAGCATTGACCTGACGCTCGCTTCCTCCGGCCAGCAATAATCTTGCTTTCGTATCCTGCTTTGTTTTCTTCAGCGTTTCCGCCTGCGCTTTGCCGCGCCCCTCTGCAACCGATTCTGCAAAGTTGGCAAATAAAATGGTAATAAATAAAATCAGTGTGACAATCCCGTTATATGCCCTTAACTCCGCCTGATCTCCAAAAACAGTAGGCCAGATTGTCAGCAGCAGTGTGATACAAAAACCTACCTCCACTACAAACATAACCGGGTTTTTCATCATATATCTGGGATCCAGCTTTTTAAACGCTCCGGCAATGGAACTTTTTAAAATGTCCTTTGTGATGAACTTTTTTTTGTTTTCCTTTGACATTTTTCTAACCTCTCATTCTTTTCTAAAACCATAATGTCAGATGTTCCGCAATGGGTCCCAGTGCTAATGCCGGGAAGAACGTCAATGCGGCAAAGATATATACAACAAATACTAATATAATCGTAAAAATCACATTGTCGGTACGCAGCGTACCAATCGTTTCATTTACCCGTTTTTTTGCAAACAGGGAACCGGCTATTGCCAGCTGTGCGATAATTGCCAGATAGCGTCCGAAGAACATGGCGAGTCCGGCAGTCACATTCCAGAATACGGTATTATCCGCAAGCCCTTCAAAACCGGAACCATTGTTCGCGGCGGAAGAAGAATACTCATACAGTACCTGGCTCAGCCCATGGAATCCCGGGTTGGTAATGCCCGCAAGTCCTGCCGTAGTGGAAACAGCCAGTGCGGAAAATCCCAGAATCAGCAATGGATGCACAATCAGCACCAGAGCTACCAGCTTCATTTCTTTTCCTTCGATCTTCTTCCCCAGATATTCCGGCGTCCTTCCGATCATCAGTCCACATAAGAAAACCGCCAGTATTGCGTACATAATCATATTCATAAGTCCAACGCCCTTACCGCCGAATACACAGTTAAGCATCATATGTAACAAAGGTACCATCCCGCCAAGCGGGGTCAGCGTATCGTGCATATTGTTAACCGTACCGGTTGTAAAGGATGTAGTTACGGTGGTAAATAAAGCGGACTGTGCTATACCAAACCGTACTTCTTTTCCTTCCATGCTTCCCATATCCTGGTTCAATCCTGCCTGTTCCAGTGCCGGGTTACCTGCCTGTTCTGAGAAGAAGCAAAGAGTAAGTCCTATCATAAAGATAATGGACATTGCTCCAAAGATCACTCTTCCCTGTCTTCCAATCATTGGAAGTCTGTCTTTTTTCTCTTTCTTGCTTTTTCTTTCATGCATCATCTTACCAAAGGTCACCACACAGGCACCCGGAAGAATCATCATCGAGATCAGTTCTGCAATATCAGAAATAACTGTGGGATTCTCAAACGGCGTAGTGGAATTGGCTCCAAAGAAACCGCCTCCGTTGGTACCCAGATGTTTGATGGATTCCAGTGCTGCCACCGGTCCCATTGCGATATCCTGCAGCTTTCCTTCGATCGTCTGCACTGTCTGGTTTGCCTGGAGCGTCTGGGGTGTTCCCTGGCTGATCAAAAGCAGTGCTACTAAAAATGAAAAAGGAATTAAAATTCTGGTGGTAATACGCACCATATCTTCGTAGTAATTCCCAAGGTCTTTTCCTTTTCCAGCCAATCCTCTGCAGAATGCCATGCACGCTGCATAACCAGAAGCTGCTGATGTAAACATCATAAATATAATAACCAGCATCTGGCTTAAATAAGACAGTCCGGATTCACCGGAATAATGCTGCAGGTTTGTATTCGTCATGAAACTGATAATAGTGTTAAAGCTCAGGCTTGCTTCCATACCGCCGATCCCGTTTGGATTCCCCATCAGTACTCCCTGCAGCCTTAAGATCAAATAACCCACAAATATCATAACTGCATTTGCCAAAATCAGATTTAACGCATACTGTTTCCAGTTCATACCCTGCCGTTCAATCCTGCAAATTTTATAAATACAGTTATCCACCCTGTTAAATACAGGATCTGCAAATGTTTTCTGCTTCGTGGCGATGTGATACATATAGTTTCCCATTGGAATGACCAGTATCAAAAAGATCGCCAGAGTCAATAATATCTGTAACATTGTTACCCTCCTGAAAATCAAATTTTAGATTTTTCTTATAATTTTTCCGGATTTATTAACGCATAAACCAGATATACCGCTAACGCCGCTATGATGATACCTAAAAATAACATAGCATACCTCCATCTTTTTCTATACATTGTCCTGGATTATTTTTTGCCCGTTTTTACCTGGGACTCACACCAGTCGGTAAACAGCTTCACAAGCACAAAACAGAGCACCAGTACGCCAACCATGATAATGTCCATCATCTTTTTCTCCTCCTTCTTTTCTCTGAGCTGTTAAACTGATAACATCCTAACATGTATCGGTTAAAAGTGGTGTTAAACTATATCCGTGTTCGCATTAAAATGGCATTAAAATCAACGCAAAAAAACAGGCAGCCGTCTAAATCTGACGACTGCCTGCATTTTATTGTATTATAAATCCATTTTTTCTATATCCCGGTAAGAGAGATAAGCAATTGCAATCCCCGCCAGACAAAACAGAATGGGGACAATCGGAATCATAAACAGGTTCGCATTGATTCCACTGCTTCCTCCCGTGACATTAATATTGGAATTGATCAGAATATTAATGACTACTGCCGCCACAATGGTGGAGGATGTGGATTTTTTCTTCATTCCAAAATATAAGGAAACCAGGCTTAGTCCCGCAGTCATAAATGCCCCGAATAATATATCCGGAATCCGTCCAATCACGGTGGACATCAGAATTTTATCCGGCGTCAGCGGCAGAAAGAGATTGATCAGAAAAAGGGACGTGCCAAATAAAAGATCAGCTAGTACAATCACAATAAAAGTACAGGTAAATACGATCAAAAGCTTGCTGGCTATTATTTTTTTCCTGGATACGGGATACGTAAACAAGGTATTTATAGTCTTATTGCGAAATTCTGCAATGATCAGTTTTGAGATCAGAACCCCTGCAAAGATTCCAAAACATACGCGTAAAATTAAGGATCCGAACATAAGGAGGTCCTCTGCACTTCCGATACTTGCTTCCTCTTCCAGTATGCTGCCCAACAGTGCAAGCAATATGCAGCTGATTAAGATAATCACGCTGGCTAACAGGCTCCCGCCCATCTTTTCTTTTTCAAATTCCAGTTTTATCAGCTTAATCATTTTCTTGTCCTCCCATAATTGTGTGAATAAAATAATCTTCCAGCGTATCATTCTTATAGATCATATTCAGAATACCCACGCCTGACATGACAAGCTCCTTGCTGATCTCTGCCTGCAAGTCAGTATCATAGATTCTGAGCCTGTTATCAGAGATAATTTTAAAATTCAAATGATCAAAGGCATTGTCCAGAATGGTAGCTGCCCTGTGGATATCATTTACTTCGATCTCCAGATATTGTAAGGAATCGTGCTGGATCTCCGACATGGATACCTCTTTGGTAAGAATTCCCTTATCAATCACCCCAATGGTGTCCGCAAGCTGCTCAATCTCCGCAATAATATGGCTGGAAATCAATATAGTGGTTCCATAGGATGCCTTTAATTTCACTAAAAGCTGCCTGATCTGCTTAATTCCAATGGGATCCAGACCGTTAATCGGCTCATCCAGGATTAATAGCTTTGGATTCGTAATCATAGCTCTTGCAATCCCCAGACGCTGCTTCATCCCCAGGGAAAACTCTCCCACGGGTTTGTTATCTATCCCTTTTAAATCCACCATATCCAGTACTTCCCGGATTCTTTTCTTGTCATAAAAGCCCATGTAATTGCAGTGCAGCTTCAGGTTCTTCCATGCGGTCAGCTTTTCATAGAATACCGGATATTCAATAATGCTTCCGATATTTCTCAAATACTCGTAAGAGTCCTTTAGTATGACTTCACCGCAGACCCGGATGTTTCCCATATCGGGTTTTGCCAGATTCAGAATCATTTTCATAATGGTTGTTTTTCCGGCACCATTTGGTCCTAAAAACCCATAAATTTCTCCCTGTTTTACACGCATGGAAACATTTTTTACTACTTCTGTTCCCTTATACGATTTCGTTACATCTTCTAATATAATTATATCCGACATATTGTCCTCTCCATTTTTCCGAAGCGTGTTTGAAATTTATATTTCTCCCGCCCCTCTTTTGGTATATGTACGAGTACTCGTTACATAACCCGGTTTTGTTCTATCTGAATGTTATTATATCGGAATATATTTTCCATTGATTACAAATTCCTTACATAATCCTTTTAAAAGAATTACTTTCAAAAATGTGAGTGGGGCAGCGATACCGTAAATACCGTTTTTACAAATGGCATGCTTTTTACCCTGATATTTCCTCCCATCGCCTCAACCAGCCGTTTTGTAATCGTAAGGCCCAGACCGCTGCCCTGATACTTTTTATTCCGGGAGTCCTCCAGGGTAACCAGGCGTTCGAAAATTTTATCCTGGCTGTCTTCAATAATTCCTTTTCCCCGGTCTTCCACCTGAATCAGCACATCATCTCCTCTCTGTGTGATGCCAAGTCTCAGGTATCTGCCGTCCGCTCCATATTTTATGGCATTTTGTATCAGATTTGCCAATATCCGTTTCACCGCCTGCTTGTCTGCATCCACCGGAATTTCATCCTCCGGGATATCAATTTCCACCTGGAATCCGCCTTCCTGTAGCATATCATAATAATTCAGTATCTCATTTCTGGCATTTTCGCACAGATCCAGCGTCTGCATCTCCAGTGCCAGTTCACCCGATTCGATTTTCACCAGATCAAAAAAGATATTGATCATTTCTAATACATCTGTCGTTTTTCGGTATATCTTTTCCACCTTTTGCTGTATGGAATCTAAGGAAATCCCTTCCTGGTTCCGTATCATTTCCGAATACCCCAGAATGACCGTCAATGGGGTTTTCAGATCATGGGAAATATTCGCCAGCATTTTACGGTTGCTGTCCTCCTGCTTTTTCCGTTCCTTTTCCAATTCTCTCTGATGCTCGAAAAGGACATTTACCTGAACCAGCAGCTCCTGTATTTCCTTTTCATCGGAAAGTGCAAGCAGGGTATCCACGGTATCATTTTCCAAAAACCCTGATATTTCACCTGTTATTTTATGTAACTGCCTGGACTGGCTGATATATTTCGTTAGTACAATCAGAAATCCAACAGCCAGAACAGCACAAACAATGCTCAGTAAAATGATAGTCATTTTGCACCCTCCACCGGAGTTCCCAGTTTATAACCAATCCCCCAAACCGTTTTTATGTATCGTGGATCGGATGGCTGATCCTCGATTTTTTCCCGGAGTCTGCGAATCGTCACATTGATGACATTATCATCATGCAGAAATTCATCATCCCAAACCTCCTGGTATATGGATACCTTGGTATATACCTTCTCCGGGTGATTGGCAAATAATTTCAATATGTCAAATTCTTTAGCAGTCAGACTGATGGGAACTCCTCTCTTTTTTACCACCAGATCCTCCGTTTCTATGGTCAGGTCTCCAATAGTAATTCTGGATTCACGATTTTCAGCTTTCGTGTGGTAAATGCTGGTACGCCGCAGAAAAGCTTTAACCCTTGCCTGTAATTCCATAACAGAGAAAGGCTTTGTAATATAATCATCCGCCCCGTACTCCAGTCCCAGCACCTTTTCAAATTCGCCGTCCTTTGCCGATAGAATTAAAATCGGAACCGTATTTCGTTCCCGGACCTTTTTAAGCACCGTCATTCCATTTACTTTAGGAAGCATCAGATCCAGAATGATTAAATCAATAAAATCATTTTCTCTTAAGAATTCCAATGCTTCCTGTCCGTCTCCGGCTGTATAAATGGTATATTCCGGCTGGGTAAGTGCTTCCTCTATCATCTCCCTGATATCTGTTTCGTCCTCTACAATTAAAATTGAAAACTTCATATTGATCCTCCCATGAACGCTGTCAGTACGTCTCTTAAAAAACTATCTGTAAATCACTCATGAAATATTATAACAGATATGTGGGGAAAATGTACCCATTTATAAAATATCTGCTATTGCTTTTAAGCTGTCCACAGGTGCCTGGCATCTGTTTTGGGTACACAGATAAAATTGCCGCTTTCCGGGTATGATCCCATATGCTTCCGTAAAGGGAGCGGCTTTTTTCAGTCGGTCGGCATTTTCTTTTGTCTTTACTACAATGGCAAGATTACTGTCCCGTTCTCCAAGACACCGAAGTTCTTCTATCTCTTCCTCGTTGGGTTCAAGGCAGATCAGTTCCCTGGATGGATACAGTACCTGCATCATCGCCAGCAGGGTAAAGCTGTATGCAGATGGGTAATCTGCAATATTTCCCGCCAGAAAGCGGATCTGTTTGTGGAATAACTCCTGCCACTTTTCTTCTCCGGTTAACTGGGCTAATTTGTACAGCACAAAGGCAGCAACGGAATTACCAGAGGGAACTGCCCCGTCATAAATTTCTTTAGAACGTACAATCAACTTCTGGGCGTCTCTTGCATAAATATAAAAACCACCGTTTTCCATATCGAAAAACTGATCCGTCATATCATTACCAAAAGACAGCGCCTTTTCCAGAAAATCAACCCGGTAAGTGACACGGTATAGCATCAGAAGTGCATAGCAGTAAAATGCATAGTCATCTATTTTCCCTTCTCCTGCAGATTCTCCATCCCGGTAACGTACCAGGAGCTTCCCTTTTTTCACCAGTTTCTGGGTGATAAACTGTTCCGCTTTCAAAGCAGTTTTCAGATAGTATTCCTCGCCCGTCACTGCATATGCTTTTGCAAATGCGGCTATCATCAGTCCATTCCAGGAAAGCAGAATCTTGTCATCCTTATGAAGGCTGGCGCGCTTTTTTCGAATGGGGGTAAGAGCATGATTGATTTTGGCAATCCGGCTGTTTCTTTCTTCAAAACGGGGATTATCAATCAGGTTTGGAATGGATTTTCCTTCAAAATTTCCATGGTAAGTAATATCATACCAGCTGCAAAAATACTCCCCGTCATAATCTCCCAGATATTCTTTTATTTCATCGGGATCAAACACATAGTACCTGCCCTCCACCCCATCGCTGTCTGCATCCTGTCCGCAGTAAAATCCACCCTTTTCATCCGTAAGCTCTGCCTCTACATACTGCAGAGTCCGCTCAGCCACAAAAAGGTACAGGTCTTTGCCCGTTATGGTATATGCTTCCAGATATGCAATTGTCAAAAGAGCATTGTCATAGAGCATCTTCTCAAAATGTGGTACCAGCCATTTTTCATCTGTGGAATACCTGGAAAACCCACCGCCCACATGATCAAAAATCCCGCCCCGATACATCTGGCTCAAGGTTTTTTCCACCATTTTAAGGGCTTCTTCCTTTTTCTCTTTTTTCCCATATTCCATCAAAAATAACAGATTATGCGGTGTGGGAAACTTTGGTGCACTGCCAAATCCGCCATATTTCGGATCAAACCGTTCCAGAAACTGGGCAAATCCCTCTTTCACCAATTTTTTATCCGGTTCTCCCTGAAGAGCCACCTTGTTCTGCTCTTTTAAAAAATGCAGGATTTCATCACCTGCCTGCAGCAGACGGTTTTTCTCGTTCTTCCATCTGTCAGCAATCATTTTCAGCAATTCATCCAGCCCCGTCATTCCATATCTGGCTTTCGGCGGCAGATATGTTCCTGCAAAAAACGGCTTGCACTCCGGAGTCATAATAATGGTCAGCGGCCAGCCTCCCTGTCCGGTCATTGCCTGACAGACAGACATATAGACGCTGTCCACATCCGGTCTTTCCTCCCGGTCTACTTTTACTGCGATATAATTCTGATTTAAAATCTCTGCAATTTTATCATTTTCAAATGATTCATGTGCCATCACATGACACCAGTGGCAAGTACATCATTGCAGACAGGTCAGCTATACCCAATAGATAGGAAAACAGGCTTATCCTCAAGCTTTGCTTTCTCAAAGGCTTCCTCACTCCACGGATACCACTGAACCGGATTATTCCCATGCTGCAGCAGATATGGTGACTTTTCTTTGATTAACCTATTGGGTATATTTTTTTGATTGTCCACAAGACCACCTCCTTTCAAAAAAAGAGAATGCACATATCTCACAGAAACATTCTCTAATTGTCAAAATTTGATATTTACGTGTTTATAATTACGTGTTTATCATCTCCCTCTCTGTATCAAATTATACTTTTTAAAATTGTTATGTAAAGGGTAAAACGGCGGGCATAGACGCCCGCCGTACTGTCCGGTTCATATGGAAAAAGCTTAATTTAACAGATCATTCAAACAAATATTTTTACACCCTTTACTTTCATAATAACACAGCATCTCGTCTATCTTCTTTTTATTATAACTGGTAATGCAGTCAGACAGAACCTGCACGCCATAATCCGCTTTACGTAAGTTGTAGCAGGTTGATTTAACACAGGCGGCAGCATCTGCTCCTGCTATGTAGAAATCACATATTTCATTATTTTGGATAAAGTCTGTAAATTCTTCACAGCTTAATGCATTTCCTTTGCTTTTCGTAAAAACATATTTTGACACCATGTTCAAATCCGGTGCTAATTCAGCCCCATATGTATTCGGTTTAAACGTTCTAGTGCCGGCTGATAAATTTTCATGCCTTATATAAATAACATGAATATTATTCTTGACTGCCCAATCAATCGCTTGATTAATATTGCCAATAACATCCCGGTAATTCTTGGTTATGTCATTCTGGATATCGATGATTACTAATGCTTTTTTCTGCATGGTGCTTCCTCCTGATAGATCGATTAATATGTTTGCTTTTTCATTATACCTTATAATTGTTGACATCTGTATGGCAGCAATCTATAATGAAAAGAAATTTTGAAAGGCGGCTATAAGATGAAAGTTGACAGACTTGTCAGCATTATTATGATACTCCTTGATAAAAAGCGTATAGGAGCACAGGAGTTAGCAGAAATGTTTGAAGTTTCGACACGCACAATTTACCGCGACATAGACGCCATCAATATGGCAGGTATTCCTGTCCGGGGGGCATCGGGAGTGGGCGGCGGTTTTGAAATCATGCCCCAATACAAGATTGACAGAACGGTCTTTTCCTCTACAGACCTTTCCGCGATCCTCATGGGGCTTTCCAGTCTTTCCAGCATGATCGGGGGGAATGAACTGGTAAATGCTCTTGCAAAAGTCAAGAGTTTTATCCCTGCCGACAGAGCGCAAGACATTGATTTAAAAGCAAATCAAATACATATAGACTTAAGTCCGTGGATGGGCAGCCGGAACATACAGCCCTATTTAGAAATTATCAAAACAGCTCTACAGGAAAATAAACTGCTTTCCTTTGAATACGCAGACCGCTACAGAAATAAGACTGCACGGACAGCAGAGCCTTATCAGCTTGTATTGAAAGGAAGTAATTGGTATTTTCAGGGGTATTGCCGTAAAAGAAATGACTTTCGCTTATTCAGGCTCTCCCGCATATCAAATCTGCAAATGCTGGAGGAATTATTTACCCCAAGAGATTATCAAAAACCCCAGTTAGATTTTACGAAAATGCTTGCATCTATGCAAATAAGAATCAAACTCCGGATTCATAAATCAATCACAGACCGGGTTCTTGAATATTGTACTTATGAAGACTTTTCCCCGGATGGTGAGGAACATTTTATTGTTCGTTTTCCTTTCATAGAGAACGAATACCATTATCATATTCTATTCTGTTTTGGGGATAAATGTGAGTGTTTAGAGCCGTTACATGTCCGTTCAGAGATGAAACGCAGAATATGTGATATAGCTGCCATTTACAAAAGTTAATTCATCAACAATTTTCCCTTGTAACTTGAAAAATCTCCATTCCAATTACTGACAGGGCGGATTATAGAGCAAACGCTTTATAATGAGGCTATTAATAACATTATATTTGGGTTTTGCTGAGTAAAGACGCTTTGTAGATGGAGGTGGTGTACAGAAAGAGAAGGGGGCGGACCAGGAGAGGGGTTTGGAAGGCTCAACGCAGAACTGGCATTTTCTAACCTTCCCGAAGCGCTTTTTGGCGGCACGCGGGCATTCGCTCCGAAATCCTGATGCATTTCGCAGCTCAGTGCCCGCTTAGTATCCGATGGGAGCCAGTCGAATACTATCCGCCAAAAAAC
>NZ_JAWYAJ010000417.1:0-6225 GCF_034124845.1 Robinsoniella sp. | reverse complement strand
ACCGCCCAAAGACAGCACAGGAGTAGCTCATATATTGGAGCACAGTGTATTGTGCGGAAGTGAAAAGTTTCCGTCAAAGGATCCTTTTGTGGAATTGGTGAAAGGATCCCTTAATACGTTTTTGAATGCTATGACTTATCCGGACAAGACCATGTATCCGGTAGCAAGCTGTAACGACCAGGATTTCCGCAATCTGATGCATGTATACATGGATGCGGTTTTCCATACGAACATCTATAATAAGGAAGAGATTTTCCGCCAGGAGGGCTGGAACTATCATTTAGAGTCTCCGGAAGATGAACTGACTTATAATGGAGTGGTATACAATGAGATGAAAGGGGCTTTTTCCTCACCGGATGATGTGTTAGACCGGGAAATTCTGAATTCCCTGTTTCCGGATACGCCTTATGGGAATGAATCAGGCGGTGATCCGGCATTTATACCGGATCTTACGTACCAGGATTTTCTGGAATTCCACAGGAAGTATTACCATCCGTCCAACAGCTATATTTATCTGTATGGAAATGCAGATATGCAAGAGCGGCTGAAATGGCTGGATGAAGAATACTTGAGTAAATATGATATAATTCAGGTTGATTCTACTATTTCCATGCAGAAACCGTTTGAAAAACCCATCGAGATAAAGAAAAAATATTCCATTTCCAATACGGATGATGAAAAGGACAATACCTATCTTTCCTATAATGTTGCTATCAAAACCAGTCTGGATGTTCGGCTGGCAAATGCATTTTCCGTGATTGAATATGCATTGCTCACCGCTCCCGGAGCACCTTTGAAACAGGCACTGCTGGATGCGAAAGTCGGTAAAGATATTCAGGGATCTTACGACAGCGGCGTGTTTCAGCCAATCTTCTCCGTTGTAGCTAAGAATTCGAATATAGATGACAAAGACCGGTTTTTAGAGATTATAGGAGATGTGCTGAAAAAGGTTGTGAAAGAAGGCATAGATAAAAAGGCTCTTCTCGCCGGAATAAACAATATGGAATTTAAATTCCGAGAGGCTGACTACGGTTCCTATCCCAAGGGACTGATGTATGGAATAGATGTCATGGACAGCTGGCTGTATGATGATGCAGCACCATTTGATTACCTGAAACAGCTTGACATCTTTGAATTTTTAAAAGAGCAGACAGAAACCGGGTATTTTGAAAAACTGATTCAGGAATATCTTTTGGAAAATACACATGCATCTGTTGTAATTGTAGAACCTCAAAAAGGTTTAACCGCCATTATAGAAGAAGAGATAAAGAAAAAATTAAAAGAATATAAGGAAAGCCTTTCCCTGGAAGAAATACAGTCCCTGGTGGAAAAAACACAGAAGCTTCGTCTGTTTCAGGAGACACCTTCTACTAAAGAGGAACTGGAAGCAATTCCTATGCTGGAAGCCTCTGATATTAAAAAAGAAGCAGGAAGATTCTACAATGAAAAACATCTGCTGGGGGATACGACCGTTTTACATCATAATATGTATACAAACGGCATTGGATATCTAAAAGTTTTATTCGATACAAAATATGTACCGCTTGATTATATTCCGTATCTGGGAATTTTAAAAGCAGTCCTGGGCATGGTTGATACCCGGAATTACAGCTACGGTGAATTATTTAATGAGATTAATATCCACTCTGGCGGAATCTATCCCGGTATCGAAATTTTTGCTGCGGATAAACAGGGTGATTGCAGAGCAATGTTTGAAATGAAAGCTAAGATTCTTTATGAAAAGCTGGATTTTGCTTTTGATATGATGGAAGAAATGATCTTCACTTCAAAAATAGAAGATGAAAAGAGACTGTATGAAATCATTGCGGAAATAAAATCCAGGGTTTCTGTACGGTTAAATTCATCAGGACATTCTACGGCTGCTGTCCGCGCTATGTCTTATTTTTCACAATCTAGTGCATGGAATGATGCAGTCAGCGGAATTCGTTTCTATAAGCTCATCGAGTCACTGGAAGTAAACTTTGATGAAAAGAAAGAAGATTTGATACGTATTTTAAAAGAACTTATGAAACTGGTTTTCCGAAAAGACACGCTTCTGTGCAGCTACACGGCTGATGAAACGGGATTTACACCCCTGATGGATAGATTATCGGGATTGAAAGAGAAGCTGTATGAAGAAGAAGGGGTTATAACCCATGGAAAATTGGAGACAGATCAGAAGAATGAAGGCTTCCAGACTTCCTCTAAGATACAGTATGTTGCAAGAGCGGGAAATTTCGTACAGGCTGGACTTCAGTATACCGGCGTATTAAAGATCTTAAAAGTTGTGTTAAGCTATGAATATCTGTGGTTGAATATCCGTGTAAAAGGAGGAGCTTATGGCTGCATGAGCGGATTTGGAAAAACCGGAGATTCTTATTTTGTATCCTACCGTGATCCGAATCTTCGGAAAACAAATGAGATATACGTAGGTGTCGTGGATTATGTTAAGAATTTTACGGTAGATGACCGGGATATGACCAAATATATTATTGGTACCATCAGTGAAATGGATACACCATTGAATCCGGCAGCAAAAGGAAGCCGTTCCCTTGGCGCTTTTATCAGTAATGTTACTGAGGAGGATTTGCAAAAGGAACGGGATGAAGTATTAAATGCCACTCAGGAAGACATTCGGGCACTGTGGAAGATCATGGAAGCAATCGTAGCGGCAGACAATATCTGTGTAATCGGCAACGAAGAAAAGCTGGCGGCGGAAAAGGATCTGTTTAAAGTACTGGTTCCGTTTATCGGCTAATGCGTGTTTGTAAATTATTTTCGGACAGATGCATCTGATGAATGGTTCTGGGAGCAAAAGATAAATTATATGCTGCCTCTGGCAGCAGATTGGAGCAAAAATGAATACAGCAAGTTATAAATCGGGTTTTGTTACCTTAATCGGCAGACCGAACGTAGGGAAATCGACACTTATGAATTATTTGATCGGCCAGAAGATTGCGATTACATCTAACAAACCCCAGACTACCAGGAACCGGATTCAGACGGTTTATACCTGTGAAAAAGGGCAGATTGTTTTTGTAGATACACCTGGTATCCACAAAGCGAAAAATAAGCTGGGTGAATATATGGTGAACGTTGCCCAGAGGACTTTAAATGAGGTGGATGTGATACTTTGGCTGGTGGAACCAAGTACCTTTATCGGTGCAGGAGAACGTCATATTGCAGAGCAGCTATTGAAGACAAAGACCCCGGTTATTCTGGTTATCAACAAAATTGATACGGTAAAGAGAGAAGAGATCTTAAAATTTATCGATGAATACCGGAAAATATATGATTTTGCGGAAATCATTCCTGCTTCTGCCCTTAAGGGGCAGAACACTCAGGATATTATTGACACGGTATTTAAGTATCTTCCTTACGGACCGCAGTTTTACGATGAAGATACCGTAACCGACCAGCCTGAGAGGCAGATTGTTGCGGAACTGATCCGGGAGAAGGCGCTTCGCAGCCTGGATGAAGAGATTCCTCATGGAATTGCTGTTTCCATCGACAGAATGAAAGAGCGGACAGGTGGAAAACTGATGGATATAGAAGCAACCATCATCTGCGAGAGAGATTCCCACAAGGGAATTATAATAGGAAAAGGCGGAACGATGCTTCGTAAAATTGGATCCCAGGCCAGAAAAGAAATTGAGGATATGCTGGAAATGAAAGTGAATCTGCAGCTTTGGGTTAAAGTAAAGAAAGATTGGCGAGACAGTGATTTCCTAATGAAGAACTTTGGGTATGATAAAAAGGATGTCTAGAGTGCAGCTGATAATAATGCACCTGTTTGAATGCTTAATTCAGCCAAGCTTAGATTAGAAGGTGTAAAATGGGACAGACAGTGACGTTAACGGGGATGGTACTTTTAGCCGCCCCTATCGGTGATTATGATAAAAGGCTGGTGCTGCTTACAAAGGAAAGAGGCAAAATAACAGCATTTGCAAAAGGATCGAGGAGACAGAACAGCCCGCTTCTCGCGGCGGCGAATCCGTTTTCCTTCGGTGCATTTACCTGCTTTGAGGGCAGAACCTCCTATAACCTGATGCAGGCAGAGATCAGCAATTATTTTTCAGGGCTGTCCCAGGATTATGAGGCGGCCTATTATGGTTTTTATTTTATGGAAATTGCTGATTATTATGCAAGGGAAAATAATGACGAGGCGGAGATGCTGAGGCTGCTCTATGCAACACTGCGGGCACTTATGAATACCCATATACCCAATGAACTGATCCGGTATATATTTGAGTGGAAGTCAATGGTGATAAGCGGAGAATATCCCCAGATGTTTTGCTGCACCGGCTGCGGCATACAGGAGGATCTGCGGGCGTTTGTACCTGCAGGAGACGGTCTGGTCTGTAAAAACTGTCTTTCTGGATCGAAAGGGGCAGTCCTTCTGCTAGAATCCACTATTTACACCTATCAGTACATTGCTGCTTCTACTATTGAGAAACTCTATACCTTTACGGTGTCGGAGGAGGTATTGCGGGAAATGAAACGTCTTCAGAGCCGTCTGCGCAAAATTTACATGGATAAACAGTTTAAATCTCTTGATATTTTAGAGTCGATTGTTACATAAGTTTTAAATCGGCCCGTCAGAGTGTTCTTCTCCCAATAATTAGTTGAAAATATCATACTTTAAAGGTATAATAGTTGAAGCATGCCTTAAAATTCATTCCCGCCATCTGCACGCCCCAGCTTGCGGGATATTTGTCTCGAATACAGATTACGCAGCCCGCTGCGCGCTTTTCATTCGAGGCAAATATTCCACAAACTGTGAAGTACATCTGTCAGAAAGCAATTTTAAGACATGCTCCAGGATTATACAAGGAGGATGCAGTTTATTATGAAAAAAAGGAGAATTCTGGCGGTGATGGTTGGAGTTATGTGCCTGTTAAGCGGGTGCAGTAAATTATCGGCACCAGATGAGTCAGCAGTTTCAATTGGCAAAGACGGGGGAATTACCGGAACAGCGGTGGAGAGCCTGGATAAAGAGTATTATGATGAGACAGAGCTTAAAACTATGATTGAGAGTGAAATTAATGCATATAAAACCAGTTCAGGTAAAGATAATATTAAGCTGGACAAATTTAGTGTAGATGAACAAAAAGCAAAATTAATTATAGATTATGCTTCAGCGCAGGATTATGCGAATTTTAATCATGTAGAATTTTTTGTGGGTAAAATATCAGAAGCACAAAAATCAGGAGTTACCTTTGAGGGCGGCTTTCAGTCGGTAGAAGATGGCAAGGTTGCAAAAAGTGGTCTCACCAGCAGTGATGTACTGAAAAAAGATTATCAGATTGTAGTTATGGAAGAACCCGTTCTTGTACAGGTTCCCGGTAATATCCTTTACACAAGTGACAATGTAGAAGTGAAAGGGAAAAGTGAAGCTAAAATAAAATCGTCTGGGTCCGAAGCAGCTGCAGAAAAGCAGTCAGAAACAGCAAAGCAGGAAGAAACAGATTCGGAAACGGGCATGGTTTTATTGTCTCCCGAGAGCAGTAATTCCGGGACTTCTTCAAAAGAGGTTGAAATTGGTAAGAAATTAGCTTATATTATTTATGAGCTTGGATGATAAAGCAATAGCTATTTCTATAGCCGCCCGCCAGGATCGAATAGAATTGGTTCGCTGCAGTCAGAAATAAAATTACAGAAAATAAAATGAAAATAGAATGGAATGTGAGGAATTAACAATGGAAAAGACGATGGATAAAATTGTAGCATTGGCAAAAGCAAGAGGATTTGTATATCCGGGTTCCGAAATCTATGGAGGACTTGCTAATACCTGGGATTATGGAAATCTTGGCGTTGAGCTGAAGAATAATGTAAAACAGGCATGGTGGAAAAAATTTGTAACAGAAAATCCTTATAATGTAGGTGTTGACTGTGCTATTTTAATGAATCCCCAGACATGGGTTGCAAGTGGACATCTGGGTGGGTTCAGTGATCCTTTGATGGACTGTAAAGAATGCCACGAGAGATTCCGCGCAGACAAAATGATTGAAGATTTCTGTGCTGAGAAAGAAATCCCAGTGGAAGGTTCCGTAGATGCATGGAGCCAGGAAGAGATGAAGAATTTTATTGACGAGCATCAGATTCCATGCCCTACCTGCGGCAAACATAATTTTACAGACATCCGTCAGTTCAACCTGATGTTCAAGACGTTCCAGGGTGTTACAGAAGATGCGAAGAATACTGTATATTTAAGACCCGAAACAG
>NZ_JAWYAJ010000416.1:0-13213 GCF_034124845.1 Robinsoniella sp. | reverse complement strand
AGTCAAAAACCCCGCTGCAAGCAACGGGGTTTTTGTTCTCCGCTTCCGCTCCGGTCATTGCCCGCGGGAATAAAGAAGAACAGACAATCCTTTCACAGCAGTTGATAGTATACGTATACTGTGGGTGCTGGTATCGGCAAAGGATGGTCTGTTTTTTTCTGTGCATTTTTAAAAGTGTGTCGGAAAATATATCAACCGGCCTCCCATGACTTTAAATAAATTTTACAAGAACTTTACAAAACTCCGGATTACATTTTACATAGCTATGATAATCTATCTGTATAATAAAAATTTTACAGGTTTGAGGGAGAAACGTATGAATAGTACATTACAAACGATTTTTGGCTTATTAGGTGGTTTGGCACTATTTATTTATGGTATGAACATGATGAGCGAAGGACTCCAGAAAGCTGCCGGAGAAAGAATGAAGATGATTCTGGGATTTTTGACTAAGAATCCGATTCTGGGTGTTTTAGCTGGAGCGCTTGTAACAGCAGTATTGCAGAGCAGCAGTGCTACAACCGTAATGGTAATTGGCTTTGTAAGTGCAGGTCTGATGACATTGCCTCAGGCGATTTCCGTTATTCTGGGTGCGAATATCGGAACCACGATGACCGCACAAATCATAGCTTTTGAAATTAATGATTACATATGGCCGCTTGTATTTATCGGTTTTGTGATTTTCTTCTTCTCCAAGAAGGAAAAGGCAAAGAGTATAGGCCAGACTATTTTTGCATTTGGATTACTCTTTGTGGGAATTATCACAATGGGAGATGTAATGAAACCATTAGCAACCAGCCCGATCTTCACCGATATGATCGCAAAAGTATCTGAAATACCGGTATTGGGTGTTTTATTGGGAACCATTATGACCCTGGTGGTACAAAGCAGCAGTGCAACAATTGCAGTATTGCAGAACTTTGCAATTCAGCCTGGACCGGATGGTGTTACCAGCGTTATCGGACTTGCAGGTGCAATTCCCATCCTTCTGGGAGACAATATCGGAACCACAATTACGGCTCTTCTTGCATCGGTTGGACAGTCCAGGAATGCAAAACGTACTGCAGTAGCACACAGTGTATTTAACATAAGCGGAAGTCTGGTATTTATATGGATTATCCCGTGGTTTGCAAAATTTGTTCAGTGGGTTTCACCTAAAGGAAATGAGGTAGATGTTATATCCAGGCAGATCGCCAATGCACATACTACTTTTAATATTGTAAATACCCTTATCTGGCTGCCTTTAATCTGGCTGATGGTTAAGATTGTTATGTGGATTATTCCAGGTAAAGATGAAAATGAATCAAGGGAAAATGAACCCAAGTTTATCGATTCTACCATTGTAAACCAGCCGGTATTTGCACTGCATCTGATTCGCAAAGAAGTCATCCATGTTGCCCAAAATGTCAGGTTGGTGCTTTCTGATTCCAAAGAGGCATTTGTGAACCGGGATGAACATGCATTAAAGCAGGCGGAGCATCTGGCAGAGATGATAGAATCTGTACAGGCAAAAGCAGTAAAGCATATGTCCGGTTTGATGGCGGACGGTGTACTGACAGAAGAGCAGGCAAGACAGACGGCATCTTATATGTATGTCCTGGATGAAACAGGCCGTATGGCACAAAATGGACTCTGCATCGCAAGGGCATCCAAAAACAGACAGGAGAAGGGATTCCGCTTCTCAAAAGATGCAGTAAAAGAAATTGAAGTTACCATGGACAGTATTCGTGAAATGCTTGACAATTGTATCAATACACTTCAGACCGGTAATATTGAAAACGCAGGCAATGTAATTTTAAAGAAACAGGATATTCTTTCCTTAGAGGTGAGGATGTTGAAGAATCATATGGATCGACTGAAAAAAGGCAAATGCAGTCCTGATTTTACAGTAGAATTTACAGGAGTTCTGCACAGCCTGGAACGTATGGGAAATAACTGCATGAGTATAGCGGAAGTATTAGCGGAAGATTTAGACTTAAGCCATGATGTGCAGGATGCTAAAGAACTGGCAGGCAAAAATGGTCAGGCCGCATCGGTGGCAGTGTAGAAAGTGGGCATGTTTTCTGGGAGGGCGGAGATAGGAAGTAAAATTCCTGTTTCCGTCCTTTTTAGTGAATTTAAATAAATATTAGAGGCAATTTCTGGGGGAATCATATAAATAATATCTGAAATGATGAAAAAAGAGATATTGACAAATAATATTTGACACTCAATATAGAGAAGCATATAATAAAAGTATCTTGAAACGGGTTTCAAACGGTGAAAAGGAGGATTGGTAAATGGTTAGTATCCGCGACGTAGCGAAAATAGCGGGAGTATCGCCGGCAACAGTGTCCAGGGTTATGAATGAGACAGCCAGGGTAGATGAAGAAAAGAGACAAAGGGTTATGAATGCGATTAATGAAACCGGTTTCAAACCAAATGAGATAGCCCGTTCCCTATTTAAAAAATCATCCAGGATAATTGGTATGATTGTGCCGAATATTGAAAATCCATTTTTTAATGAACTGGCAAAAGCCATCGAAGAAGAAACCTATCTGCGGGGATATCGATTGACTCTATGCAATTCTAACAACGATCTGGAAAAGGAAAAGAAGAATTTAAGTTTACTGGACCGGATGAATGCGGATGGCATTATTCTGATGACGAATCAGGAGAAAATGGAGAAAGAGGTGCACAAATGCAGAATACCGGTAGTCATGATAGACCGGCAATTAGATGGCGGAGGGAAAAGTGCCTGTATCCAGTCAGACCATTACAGCGGAGGCAGGCTTGCGATGGAATATCTGTTATCCTGTGGCTGTAGGAATATTGTGCAGATGAGAGGGCCGCTGAAACTTTCCAGTGCGCGTCAGCGCTATCAGGGATACCAGGATGTCTGTCGTGAAAGAGGGCTGCAGGAGGCAGTGATCGACTGCCAATATGATTATGAAGATGGTTTGCACAAGGCAAAAGAAATTCTTCAAAAGTTCCCCGAGACAGATGGCATTATTGCCGCAAATGATATGGTAGCCATCTCCGTATACAAGGTACTGGTAAGAAAGGGACTTCGGATTCCCCAGGATATTCAGCTTATCGGATTTGACAATATCAACCTCAGCAGGCTGATGACACCGGAACTGACAACCATATCCCAGCCAATAGGTGAGATGGGGAAGGCGGCCGTGGAAGCAGTGATTGATGCCGTGGAGGGAAAACAGCCTGTCAGAAAAGTATTCGAAGTGGAATTGATAAAAAGAGAGACTACTTTAAGTTAACGTTAGAAAAAGTAAAAGAGAAAGGAACTGACGCTTGAAAAAACAATAAATATAACAAAGAATGCGAGACAACATAAAAGGTAAACGAAGAACTTGAAAACGAATAGTAAAGGAGAATCATATGAAAACAGCAGTTGTAGGCAGTATTAATATGGATATGACGGTGACGGCAGAACGTATACCGTTAAAGGGAGAGACACTGCGGGGGGATGATGTTCGTTATATACCCGGTGGAAAGGGAGCAAACCAAGCGGTGGCTATGGCAAAACTGGGAGCACAGGTAGAGATGTTTGGATGTGTGGGAGATGATGATGCAGGGACAGCCTTACTGGAAAACCTCCGCAATGCCGGCGTTATTACAGAACACATAAAAGTAGTTCCCGGTGTATCCACAGGTTTGGCTCTGATTACGGTAGGTGATAATGACAATACTATTATCGTTGTTGCAGGTGCTAATAACAGCGTTGACCGGGAATATGTGGATCAGATTCTGGATGAATTACGGAAGTGTGATATCGTACTGCTTCAGCATGAGATTCCACAGGAAACGATCGAATATGTGATTGAAAAATGTTATGAGAGCCAGGTGAAAATCGTTTTGAACCCAGGCCCCGCCAGACCTGTCCGGAAAGAAATCCTGGACAAAGTTACTTATCTCACACCAAATGAACACGAAGCCGTCATTCTATTCGGAGATGAGATGTCAACTGAAGAACTGCTGAAGCAGTATCCGGAAAAGCTGATTATTACCCAGGGCAGCCGGGGTGTTTCAACTTGCCTGAAATCCGGTGAAATCCTGGTGGTTCCGGCCAGAAAGGCAAAAGTGGTCGATACTACAGGAGCAGGAGATACTTTAAACGGAGCTTTTACCGTAGAGATTGCAGGCGGCAGTGATATGAAAAATGCATTGAAATTTGCCAATACAGCAGCCAGCCTGTCAACGGAGAAATTCGGAGCACAAGGCGGGATGCCGACACGCAGCCAGGTTGTAGAGGCCATAAAGGAGATGGAGAGATGAAGAAGCATGGAATTTTAAATAGTGATATTTCTGCCGTGCTATCCCATATGGGGCATACGGATTTAATTGCCATTGGAGATTGTGGTCTTCCTATACCCGATGAAATTAAAAAAATTGATTTAGCTTTAAGTTTTGGTAATCCAGCGTTTATGGAAGTATTAAAAGTAGTTTCGGATGATATGAAAATAGAAAAATTAATATTGGCAGAGGAAATCAAAAATTATAATCCAGATGTACTATTGGAAATTGAGAAATTATTTGCAGATATGGAAGATACTCCGGAAGTCACGTTTATAACCCATAGTGATTTAAAAGAAAGAACAAAATCCTGCAAAGCAGTGATCCGGACGGGGGAGACAACCCCTTATGCAAACATTATTTTACAGGCAGGGTGCATTTTTGCCTGATCCATTCTGTGTCCTTTACTAGTACTACAGCGAACACATATAAAGCGTTCGCTGTAGAGCTATGATTGTATACAAAATAAACCGGCAGTCAAACACGCTTTTGAATTATGATCTCTTACAGATACCGTCATCGTAATGAAACGGTTTATCCAAAGAGGTTCATAATTTTTGCAGTGTCTGACTGCCGGTTGTTTACCGAAAGTGCTTATTTTTCTTGATGCATATTGGAAAAAACCGGTATATACATAAACAGGGAGAGCAGCATAAAGCCAATACAGATGACGATCAGCACATTTGCCACTGACAGAGGAAGGCTTGGAAACAGGAAGAGTATAAACATTATGACATACAGCACTGCTGTACACACTTTTCCAAACCACATTGCACCATTCAGCATCTTGCCTTTCCGCAGCAGCAGAATGCCCATGATACCCATAAAACCTTCTTTTATAATAAAAAGAATCAGGAGCGGCAGCATCCACTGATAGCGGAATGCAAGACAGAGTGCCATTGCCCCCTGGGTCAGTTTGTCTGCAATGGGATCCAGGGCTTTCCCCAAAGGGGTGATCATGTGAAAACGGCGGGCTATTTTTCCGTCAAACATATCGGTTAATCCTGAGACAGCTACAATGACGGCAGCAATTCTGTAATCCGTTATGCTGTCTGCAGTGATGTAACGCCATACAAAAATCGGTATCAATATGATACGGAAATACCCCATGAGATTGGGGATGGTGAACAGTTGCTTTTTAAGTGGCATATCGTGATTAAGATCCATGGAACACAGCTCCTTTGTAAGTATCAATAAACCCTATTGAGGGACTATTTATTTTGATTCCCAGCGTCCGGAAGCGCCGCATGGCAGCACAAGACCGTTGCCGGAAACAGGAAGTCCAACTTCCTGAGAATCTACTTTACCGTTAAATTGTTTTAATTCCGTTGCCAGCATGTAAGTGAGAACTGCCGGAGCCAGACCTGTGGTGTAAGAATTCACCAGGAAAAACAAGGGCTTTTCTGTCAAAAGCTGGGTACACAGCTTAATAAGGGGATGAATGGCATCTTCGATTTTCCAGATTTCCCCTTTGGGTCCGCGTCCATAGGAAGGCGGATCCATGATAATACCGTCGTAATGATTGCCGCGGCGGATTTCCCTTTCCACAAATTTTACGCAGTCATCCACAATCCAGCGGATGGGGGCATCTTCCAGATTGGAAGAGCGGGCGTTCTCCTTTGCCCAGCCGACCATGCCTTTTGAAGCATCTACATGCGTTACGGAAGCACCAGCGGCTGCAGCAGCGAGAGTAGCACCTCCGGTATAGGCAAACAGGTTCAGGACTTTAATGGGACGGCCTGCATTTTTTATTTTATTGGAGAACCAATCCCAGTTTGCTGCCTGCTCCGGGAATAGTCCGGTATGTTTAAAACTAAATGGTTTTAAATTAAAAGTCAGACTTTTATAAGAAATACTCCATTGCTGGGGAAGGTCAAAGAATTCCCATTCGCCGCCGCCTTTCTTGCTCCGGTGGTAGTGACCGTTCATTTTTTTCCAGCCCCGGTTGGTTTTCGGGGTATCCCAGATAACCTGGGGATCGGGACGGACCAAAGTATAATCACCCCACCGTTCTAATTTTTCTCCACAGGAAGTATCTATTACTTCGTAGTCTTTCCAATGATCTGCTATCCACATATTTCATATTACCTTTCCTAGTTAAATTTAGTATCTTGTAATTTAGTATCTTGAATTGCCCCAATGATGGAGCAGTGCTGTACGAGTACCGCATAGTGCTTACATGCCCAACAATTACTTGTCTGTCCTAAAACTTTATGGACTACTGTTCTTCTTTGAACGGAACCAGTACGTATAAAAATCTTCAAATCCTAGTGAAGCATAAAGGTCCTTTGCGGAAGTATTCCCATCCACGACCTGAAGATAAGCATGCTTTGCACCTTTTTTTCGCGCTTCTTCCAGGATTGAGCTGCAGATAGAACGTGCGAAACTTTTACGCCTGCAGCTGGGATCCACATAAATGGCATAGAGACCGATATGTGCACGATCTAAAATTCCAAGACCGGATGCAACCATTCGTCCGTCAATCTCGATAAAAGCGACGATTGTTTCCTTTGGAATCGCTTTAAACATTGAAGGCACAATTCTGCGCAGTGTAGGATTGGTTGTACCGTTTAATCGGAATAATGAAGTGATCCAGTCATCCGTAATACGGTCTCTCAGCTGGACGATCGTGTCATTCGGATAAAAAATGGAAGAGGGAAGGTTTGAGTTTCTTCCATAATATTCGTATTCGATAGATTCATAAGGGAACATCTGAAATTGTTCCATAGGCATGGTCATTACATCAGTTGTATGCTCCACACTATATCCGCGCTCCTTTAGGATCTGGTCAAAAGATGCATCAATCATGGGATTGATTTTAAAATTAACCGGAGTATGGAAGTTGGCATACATGGATTCACAATACGCTATTTTTTCTTCTACCGGGATATTAGAGATGCCAATCTGCTCTACGCTATTGGTCCGGTAGGTATAGTTGTGGGAAAAACGGATCAGCCAGCCGTCATATAGTTCGATCTTATGTGAAGGCCATGCATTGAGAGAAATCTCTTCTATTAACTTCATGTAAGCATTGTCTTTTATCATAGGTACGCTCCCTTAAAGAAATCTTCTAATCATTATAGTTCAAAATGTGAGGATATTCAATGAAAAACTTGACCGAATCCCGTTAATTTGATAAAGTGGAAGATAAGTGTAAACTTTTGCGTTGCTTAATGGGGAATATTTTAAACGGGTTTTATCATGTTACGGCTATCGCATAGGAAAAGCAAATAAAGGAGGTTTTAGAAATGAAGATTGGATTTATTGGCTGCGGTAATATGGCAACAGCGATGCTTGGAGGCATCCTAAAAAATCAAATGATTCCTGCAGATGAAATCATAGGTTCCACATCCAAACAGGAAAGCCTGGATGCAATTAAAGAAAAATTTGGTATCTGCACGACTCTGGATAATAAAGATGTTGCAAAGAAGTCGGAAGTAATTGTTCTGGCTGTAAAACCACAGTATTATGAAGCAGTAATCAAAGAGATCAAAGAGGAAGTAAACGGTGATAAGATCGTGGTGACCATCGCACCCGGCAAAACACTTGAGTGGCTGGGAGATGTATTCGAAAAGCCTCTTAAAATTATCCGCTGTATGCCAAATACCCCGGCGCTGGTAGGGGAAGGTATAACAGGGGTCTGCGCAAATGATCTGGTATCATCGGAAGAATTAGAGATGGTATGCGGGATACTCAGAGCCTGTGGTTCCACCGAAGTAATCAGTGAACATCTGATGGATGTGGTAGTTTCCGTAAGCGGAAGTGCACCGGCATATGTTTTTATGTTTATTGAAGCGATGGCAGACGGTGCGGTAGCTGATGGCATGCCAAGAGCACAGGCATATAAATTTGCAGCCCAGGCAGTACTTGGCAGTGCGAAAATGGTATTGGAGACAGGGAAGCATCCCGGAGAATTAAAGGATATGGTTTGCTCACCGGGCGGTACGACGATTGAAGCGGTACGTGTATTAGAAGAAAAAGGTATGAGAAGTGCTGTAATTGAGGCCATGAAGGCGTGTGTGAAGAAATCCAGAGGGATGTAAAGTATCTGGAGACATGAATGAAATCTAAAAGAAATGACAGAAAGGGTAACAGAATATGGAACGTGAAAATGTGTGGAAAAAATATGATGAGGCAGGACGTGAAAAAGTATTTGCTTTTAATGAAGGATATAAAGCTTTCATTTCAAAATGTAAAACAGAAAGAGAATGTGTAAAAGAAGTTATTGCACAGATACAATCCTTCGGTTATGAGGATCTGGATACAATAGTAACTTCCGGAAAAGAATTAAAGCCTGGGGATAAAGTATATGCTGCCAGCATGGGGAAAACAATTGCACTTTTCCACATTGGCGAAAAACCCATGGAAGAAGGCATGAATATCCTGGGAGCACATATTGATTCTCCAAGACTGGATTTGAAACAGAATCCTTTATATGAAGACCATGATCTCGCCATGCTGGAAACACATTATTACGGTGGTGTGAAAAAATATCAGTGGGTTGCACACCCGCTTGCTCTCCATGGAGTAGTAGCGAAAAAAGATGGAAGCATTGTGGAAGTATCCATTGGAGAAGAAATGTCAGAACCTGTATTTGGTGTTTCGGATCTGCTGATTCATCTGTCTGGAACACAGCTTGAGAAGAAGGCAAATAAGGTAATTGAGGGAGAAGACCTGAACATTTTGATCGGAAGCATTCCGTTAGAAGGCGACGAGAAAGAACCGGTAAAGGCACAGATCCTGAAGATATTAGAAGAGAAATACGGCATAGAAGAAGAAGATTTCCTGTCTGCTGAATTTGAAGCTGTTCCGGCAGGTATTGCAAGGGATTACGGTCTGGACAGAAGTATGGTTATGGGATATGGGCAGGATGACCGCGTATGTGCTTATCCTTCATACATGGCTATGCTTGAATTGGAGAAGACCAGTAGAACAGCAGTATGCATTCTGGTGGACAAAGAAGAAATCGGAAGCGTGGGTGCAACCGGTATGCAGTCCAAATTCTTTGAAAATACAGTTGCTGAGGTAATGAACTGTACCGGAGATTACAGTGAGTTGAAATTACGCCGTGCCCTGAAAAACTCCAAGATGCTGTCTTCGGATGTAAGTGCTGCATTTGATCCCAACTATCCTAGTGTTATGGAGAAAAATAACAGTGCCTATTTAGGAAAGGGGCTGACATTTAATAAATACACCGGTTCCAGAGGAAAATCCGGTTCCAACGATGCCAATGCGGAATTTATTGCAGAAATTCGCAGAGTCCTGGATGATAATCAGGTCAGCTTCCAGACGGCAGAACTTGGAAAAGTAGACCAGGGTGGTGGTGGAACAATTGCTTATATCCTGGCTAATTACGGTATGGAGGTCATTGACAGCGGCGTTGCTGTACTGAACATGCACGCACCGTGGGAGATTACCAGCAAGGTGGATATATATGAAGCGTATCTGGGATACCAGGCGTTTTTAAAATATATGTAAAGAAAAAGTAGGAGAAAGAGGAAAAGGTACATGGAGAAAAGTTCTATAATTTGGATATTAATTGCATTTGTTGCTTATCTCGCAATGATGATGGGAGTCGGAGTGGTGACCATGAGGAAGAATAAAAGCACAGATGATTTCTTTTTGGGAGGCCGTGGGTTAAGCGGCTGGGTAGCGGCTTTGTCTGCCCAGGCGTCTGATATGAGCGGCTGGCTGCTCATGGGGCTGCCGGGAGCCGTATACGCTCTTGGTACGGGACAGGCGTGGATTGCAGTTGGTTTATTTATCGGAACCGTATTTAACTGGGTATGCATCTCATCCCGTCTTCGCAGATATACAATCCGGGCAAATAATGCGATTACTTTTCCGGAATATCTGGAAAACAGGTTTCACGATACGAAGAAAATACTGTTGTTGATTTCTTCAATTGTAATTGTTATTTTCTTCCTTGTATACACTGCTTCTGCACTGGCTGCCGGCGGCAAATTATTTGCAAGTGTTTTTGGAATTGATTACCGGGTGGCATTAACGATTGGAGCAGCTGTTATTCTGGCATATACATTCATGGGTGGATTCCTTGCGGTATGCCTCACCGATTTTATACAGGGAATGCTGATGCTGGTTGGCCTTCTGGTCGTGCCGGTGGCAGCATACTTCATAATGGGATCGGACACAGTGACTGCAAATCTGGCAGCAAGCGGCGTAAATGCCGATTCTTATCTGAATATTATGCACAATGGAGGAGATTCCTACCGTGCAGTAGATATAATATCTCAAATAGGATGGGGACTTGGATACTGCGGAATGCCTCATATCCTGACCCGTTTTATGGCGGTCAGAAGTGAGAAGGAATTAAAAAAATCCAGAGTGATCGCTATTGTATGGGTATTGATTTCTCTTGGTATGGCAGTACTGATCGGTGTCATCGGAAGAGCTTACCTTTACCCGACAATCTTAGGCGGAGCAGGAGCAGATTCTGCAGAGAATGTTTTTATTGCCACGATTACACAGGTGTTTACAAAAGATCTGGCACTGCCGTTTATCGGAGGAATCTTCCTCTGCGGAATATTGGCTGCGATCATGTCAACGGCAGATTCCCAGTTACTTGTAACGGCTTCTTCCGTTTCAAAAGATTTATATCAGGGATTTATTAATCCAAAAGCAGAAGAAAAACATGTGCTGAAGCTTAGCCGTATCACTGTTATCGGTGTGGCTGTGCTGGCATACATAATTGCACTGAATCCAAACAGCAGTATCATGGGCCTGGTATCCAATGCCTGGGCAGGTTTGGGAGCGGCATTTGGACCGACTGTTTTACTTTCCCTGTTTTGGAGAAGAACGAATCTGGCAGGAGCCATAGCAGGTATTGTTTCCGGAGGATTGACTGTTATTGTGTGGGATTATATACCGTTTGGAGGACAGACGCTTGGGGCATCCACCGGCTTATACTCCCTGGTAATCGGTTTTGCTATCAGTATCATACTGATTATTGTAGTGAGCCTAATGACAGCAGCACCGGATGAAGAAATGCTGAAGGAATTTGACGATGTTGCAAATAGAAAGGTAGAAGGCTGATCAGGCTGACGCGAAAATGAGTACTAAGTGAATATTGGTTTCGAGAAAAGGAGAATTCTGAGAATCTGCAGGATTCTTCTTTTTTATTAGAATTTTGAAATTAGATTGCTATTTACAAAGATACACTATATAATAGAAGAAACATTTCATTTTTCCGGACAAATCTGTCCTAAGTATTCCATTTTACAAGTTAAGAGCAACCAATACAAAAGAAAAGAGATAGTTGTATGTATATAGTGCGGCGGTTAGAGCAGGGGTCTGTATGAGTGCGTATTACAAAATACATGTCACCAATACGGCGGTTTACTTTGCAGCATCATACAGCGTGCGATTTTATTGTAATTCCCTAAATTATATGCTAAAGTATAGGAGGAAAAAGATTGAAAGAAAACGTTATAAGAGATGATTCAAACAGTAATTTAAAATCGAGTGTGTTTGCAGCATACTTCAGTGAACCACGAAATGGGATGGAACTATTGAATGCCCTGGAAACTCTGTCTTGTGCAGATCCGTCTGGCATTCATTATCTGACCCCGGAAGAGGGATGGTTTCAGGCTAGTGAGCTTGCATTTACCGCTGGAGGCCGGATACTGGTTATCAGCGAGGAACAGCCCGGGCGGATGAGCAATATGCCGGTCCGTAAAGCTATATATTATGGAAGGATGATGGAATCCATTCTGGAGTTAAAAGAGATCTGCCAGAAGAAAAGAATCCGTCTCCCCTGCCCGAAGTTTTATGTATTTTGCAGAGGATCTGATGACGGTCCGCAGGAAGAGACTCTTCGCTTATCCGATTCTTATGAACACATGGAAGCTGAGCCGGCTCTGGAACTGGTTGTTAAAATAATTAATATCAATCCGGATGCCGGTCATCCCCTTCTGGAAAAGTGTCCGGTTTTGAAGGAGTATGCCATCTTAATGGAGAGTATCAGAATGAATCTGAAGATGGGATACGCTATGAAAGCGGCAGTCAGCCGGGGGATAGATGATTGCAGGCGCTGCGGAATCGCAAAGAATTTTTTAGACAATTACGGAAGCCGGGCAGGCCAGCTGGTGTTAACACAGCTGAGTATGGAAGCAGCGATTAGCATACATGGAAATGAGGAACGGGCTGCCGGGAGAATTGAAGGAATGAAAGAAGGCAGAGAAACCGGACAAGAAATCTTTTGTATTAATTTAGTAAGAAAAAAAATGCAAAAGGGTTGGAACGGGGAAGATATAGCGGATCTTCTGGAGGCGGAAGTACCCGTAGTATCCCATATAAGCAAAATTATACAAATTAACCCGGATTTTACGGATGAACAGGTGTTGAACGTGCTGTCACAATATAAATCAAAATCAAATAATTACCAATAAATAGATGTGTACAAAAAAAAATACAAATTTTCCTAAAAAACCCTTGCATTTGCGAGGGTTATGCTATATAATCATTCATGTTGTGACCTTGATAGCGTAGAAGTGTGAGGTTGCTGCAGTCTAAACTGCAGGTTTTCCATGGAGCGAATGTCAAGTTAGAAAACTGGCGACAAGTCACTGTACAATATATAACTGTCCATCAAAGAATGGAAACAACGTGGAGTATCAAGATGATACACACGGGAGAGTGTACAGTCACCGCTTGTCGTACTGCAATTAAGTGCGAAAAGGAGGCGACTTTTTTTATGGCAAGTCAAGTAATGAGAATTACATTAAAAGCGTATGATCATCAATTAATCGATGCATCAGCAAAGAGTATCATCGAAACAGTAAAGAAGACAGGATCTAAGGTGAGCGGACCGGTACCGATGCCGACAAAGAAGGAAGTAGTTACCATCATCCGTGCCGTACACAAGTACAAAGATTCCAGAGAACAGTTCGAGCAGAGAACT
>NZ_JAWYAJ010000415.1:0-2307 GCF_034124845.1 Robinsoniella sp. | reverse complement strand
GGGGAATCCAAGGTACCTCACAGATGCAGGATTTTTACTATCTTTTTCAGCAGTCCTGGGGGTTGCGGTCCTTGCACCTGTCATAAGGAATATATGTAATTGCAAAAATAAGCTGCTGGAATCCTTTCTGGTCAGTCTGGCGATTCAGTTTACCACCATCCCCATAGTACTGTTTTTTTATTTTGAAATACCTTTATATGGTGTTCTTTTAAATCTGGTGGTTATTCCGCTTATGAGTCTGGTATTGGGATTCGGTATTGCAGGCGGCATGGCGGGACTTATATTTGTTCCCGCAGGTATTTTTCTGGTTTCCCCCTGTTATTACATATTGGGGCTGTACAAATATCTCTGTGCTGCAGTTCTGAATCTGCCCCTGGCTAAAATAATCGTTGGAAAACCAGACTTATGGCAGATGGTTGTCTATTATCTGTTGTTATTGGCAATATGTCTGATCAAACCCCAAAAGAAGTCCGGAGAGATTTTTAAATGGGTCTGGGGAACGGCATTGATGATGTTTCTCATATCCAGACAGCCGGGAAACGGGATGAGAATCACATTTCTGGATGTGGGGCAGGGAGATGGCATCTGCATACAGGCACCCGGAGGAATTAATTGTTTGATAGACGGAGGCAGCAGCGATGTAAAACAGGTAGGCAGTAAAAGAATTGAGCCCTTTCTAAAGAGCCGGGGAATCCGGAAAATAGATTATTTGTTCATCAGCCATATGGATGCGGATCATATAAATGGCATTTTGGAACTTCTGGAGGCATATGCTTTAAACTTAGCAGGAGAAAATGCATCCGGGGTGTCAATCCGGCATCTCGTTCTGCCAAAATTGTCAAAAAAGGATGAAGAATATCTGGAAATTGAAAAATTAGCGAAAAAAAATAAAATAATGGTTCTATATTTCCAAAAAGGTGATAGAATTTTAAATGGCAGGATTTCTTTTTCCTGCCTGCATCCTTCGAAAAATTCCGCTTCAGAAGACCGAAATGAAAATTCTATGGTGCTGCAAATGGCATACAAAGATTTTCGCGTGTTTTTTGCCGGAGATGTGGAAGGTGCGGGGGAAGGTGAAATGTTGAATGAACTGGAGAGGGCCGATCTTCTGAAGGTGGCACATCATGGTTCCAAAAACAGCACACCGGATACATTTCTGGAGGCAGTCCGGCCCCGGATAGGCATCCTGTCCTGTGGGAAGGATAATCGTTATGGTCATCCCCATGAAGAACTTGTAAACCGGCTTAAAAGTGCAGGCGTGGCTTATTATTCCACCACGGATTACGGGGCACTGGAAGTGTCCAGCAATGGAAGGGAAATGGATATCCGTAGTATGAAAAATCCCAAAAATCCAAAATAAGTAAAATTTTCGAAGAAAAATAAAGGAAAAAACCATTTTTTGCGGAATATATTTAGTATGAGAATGTTAGAGTGGGTTTGAAAATTTAATTCAGTCGTTAAATGGACGCGCCAGCGTGCCCGTTTGGCTCGTTGCTCGCGGCAATAAATTTCAAACACGCTTTGGAAAAGGAGGAGACAGGTGTTGACGATTAGAGAAAAAGCAGAACTTAGAGAAGAACAGATTTTTAGTCCCTTTGCATCTCTTAGTAAGAACTCCAGAGGCCGGGACAGAGATGAACCTCAATGCGATATACGTCCCGTATACCAGAGGGACCGGGACAGGATTTTACACTGCAAGTCTTTTCGCAGGTTGAAACATAAAACCCAGGTGTTTTTAACTCCCTTAGGTGATCATTACCGAACCCGCCTGACTCATACCCTGGAAGTTTCTCAGACGGCAAGAACGATAGCCCAGGCACTAGGACTGAATGACAACCTGGCAGAGGCAATTGCGCTGGGACATGACCTGGGACACACTCCTTTTGGACATTCCGGAGAAAGTGCATTAAATGAGGTCTGCCCGCTTGGATTTACCCACTTTGAACAGAGTGTGCGGGTAGTAGAACTGCTTGAGAAAAAGGGGAAGGGATTAAACCTGACCTGGGAGGTACGGGATGGGATCTTCAATCACAGAACATCCGGAAATCCGGGTACCCTGGAAGGAAAAGTTGTGCGGCTTTCTGATAAAATCGCTTATATCAATCATGATATCGATGATGCAGAGCGTGCGGGCATTCTGAGGGAAGAGGATATTCCGATTGAATATCGGGAAATTCTGGGGATTACGATCCTGGAAAGGTAAAATAACCTGATAAACGATATAGAAAGAAAAAGTGAAGAGAAAGAATATATCATTATGTCATATAATATTGAAGAGCAACTGCAGGGACTCAGGTCATTTATGTT
>NZ_JAWYAJ010000414.1:0-6528 GCF_034124845.1 Robinsoniella sp. | reverse complement strand
TGGTACTGTCTGTGAGGAGCAGGGTATTGGTGCTGTTGGCGGTTTACTTTCTTTTGTCGCTGCAGGAGGCTCCGATTTCTAAAATGTGGTCCATGGGCATGATTGCTGTCAGTGTGAATCTGGAGGTATTTAGACCGATGTCTGGCAGCTTTTCAGCCAGTGCGCCGACAGTGAGGTTGAAATTAAAGTCTCCCGTATCTTCATCATATGCCCGTTCCGTGAAGGTAAGTTCCTGACCGGTGCGAAGACTTAAGAGTTCCCGCAGAACACTTTTTTTTCTGGTGCTTACGTCCGGGTCTTCCGTATAATTATAGAAAATAGCCCTGGATGGGTCTGTAAAATAGGGTTCTGGATCAATGCCCAGTTGGCTGCAGTAGTCCCGGAAGCTGTCTTCTTCCAGACCGATTAAGGTAGTGGATATCCGGTATCTGCCATCTCTTTCAATCGTAGAATATTTTTTCCTGGCTGCAATGTCATCAAAACCACCAAAGTAAGTCTCTATATCTTCTGAAGCATTCTGGTCGGTAATCCAGGTGGCACAGGGCAGTTTGTTGAAAATCGTGGCTCTGGTGACCTCCGGAATCTGTTTTATCTTTTCCAATACTTCCATATCCGGTGTCCGTCCGTCACTGATATTAAACTGTATGTGGCGGATATCATCCATTCCGGTCTGGTAAATATTCTGGGCGGCATTTTGAGTAGAAAAGATATATAAAAATCCGGTTAGCAGCAGGAAAGAGAGGCAAAGTGAGATGGTTGCCGTACGGTAGGAATGCTTTCTGGCAGACACTGCATTGGCTGCCAGTTCACCGGTGATCCCAAGGCGGCTGGTTATATGGCTTTTTCGCAGCCGTTTCTTCTTGATCCGGTAGTCCTGCTTCAGTGCTTCTACGGGAAGGAGCTTTGCAATCTTTCGCGCAGGTATGAGAGCAGACAGCCATACGGTCAGCAGTGACAGAAGAATGGCGGGCAGGATGGCAGGAAGTCCAAAGGAAAGCACAATATCCGGGGCAGTTCTGCCAATATCGTTATTTGCGTTGATTATCTGGAACAGCTTCATATCCAGCAGCCAGCCAGAGACAATCCCCAGTGGAAGCGGCAGGATGGTGAGAATCAGCGCTTCTGAAATGACGGCAGACTTAATCTGGCGGGGAGATGCCCCGATGCCAGCAAGGGTTCCAAGCTGGGCAAGCTTCTCAGTTGCGGAAAGTGCAAATGCATTGTGGATAACCAGAACAAATAAAGCCACTAACATTATGGCGATTACCAGAATCATCAGGGGAAAGGCCAGTGCACTCAGCTGATTCATCGCGCTTAACTGCTGATTGGAAAAGATGGCGTATTTGGATAACAGCTCGGAATTATACCGTAGATTATAGTTTCCATATTCGTCCTTTTCGTATCCGATGGAAGCAGCAAGTGCCGGAAGCTCCTTGTAAGTGCTTCTCATTGGGTCAAACCGCAGATATACAGTAATTTCATCTTCCGGCTGTATGCTATTTTCATCCAGATAACCAATGCCCGTATAAGCAGGAACAGAAGAGGATGTGGTCATATCCATCTCGCCTACGATTGTATAGGTCTTTGTGCCGGTCTGCCGGAAAGTTTCATCCTCGTGAAAACCTTCCGTTTCAACCCGGACCTTTCCCTCCAGCATACGTTTGCCAATGGGCAGCGTAAGGGTATCACCAATTTTTATATCCGGGTGATTGTCGAAATATTGTTTGGATAGGGCGATTTCATTTTCCTTCCGGGGCCGCTGCCCCTGGAGAATGATGTCTTTTTCCGGCATGGAATTCCAATATTCATCGTTGGCACCCCGGGATATGAGATAGCTGCGTTTCCCGGTTTCCTCCAGTCGGGCAACTTCCCAGTTTCCTTTTATCATAACAGCGGATACGGAAGCATAATTCTTAATATGTTCTAAATCTTTTCCAGAAGTGTTATCAAAAAGTTCCCCGTGCCAGTCCCCGTTCTCCCATTTGCTCATCCGTATCCCATCGGTCCACATCGTATAGAAGAAGCCGCAGACGCAGGACATAAGTGTGGTCATTAAGAACAGGGCAATGATAATAGCCAGGCTGGTGCGCTTGTTCTTGCGCACCGTATCCCAGACGTACTCTCGTAATATTTTCATCAGGACACCACCTCATCATGTAAGATTTTACCATCCTCCAGGGTGATGATCCGGTCTGCCTGGAGGGCAGTTTTTTCGTCATGGGTAATGAGTAAAATTGTCTGGTCATAGCGTCTGTTGGAGAGCTTCAGCAATTCAATGGTTTCTTCTGAAGTTTTGCGGTCCAGGTTCCCGGTAGGCTCATCAGCCAGAAGAATCGCCGGCTGGTAGATCAGGCTTCTTGCAATCGCTACACGCTGCTGCTGCCCGCCGGACAATTCCTGGGGCAGGTGGGTGAGCCGGTCGGTTAATCCCAGAGAGGAAACAATCTGTTTGAATCTGCTTTCATCCGGTTTTTTTCCGTCCAGCAGAATTGGTAGCAGAATATTTTTCCTTACATTCAGCGTGGGAATCAGGTTGTAAAACTGATAGACCAGACCCACCTTGCGCCGTCTGAAGACCGCCAGCTGCTCCATGCTCAGGGTAGCGATATCCGTATCTTCAATGTAGATATTTCCACTGGTAGGACGATCAACCCCTCCCAGCATGTGTAAAAGTGTAGATTTTCCGGAGCCGGATGCCCCGATAATAGCCGTAAAGCTTCCTTTTTCCAGAGACAGGCTCACCTGATCCAGAGCAGTGATCTTATTTGAACCGTTTCCATAGGTTTTTGTTAATTTATTGCATCGCAGTATTTCCATTTATAGAACTCCCTTCGTATTGATGATATCATAATATCCGTGTTAAGTGACAAAAAAGTGACATTTTACCGGTATGCGAAAAAAGGTTGCCAAATACCGGCTCTACGGGTTAGAATTGACTGTAAGCCAAATGCTCCGCCGCAAGTGCCGGGGTATTTGATCTCAGGGACAGCCGCCGGACGTACATACAAGCAGGTCCGACTGGAGCGTGTTGAAAATGTCCCGGAAATGAAACTTGGAGGGTAATTTATGTCATTACAATTAATTCTGGGAAATTCCGGCAGCGGAAAATCCTTTGAACTGTATAATAGAGTAATTGAAGCTTCTATCGCTGATCCGAAGGGGCATTTTATCGTGATTGTACCGGAACAGTTTACCATGCAGACTCAGAAAGAACTGGTTAGTCTCCATCCCAGAAAAGGCATTTTAAATATCGATGTACTTAGCTTTGGGAGGCTTGCGTACCGGGTGTTTGAGGAACTGGGGGCAGATAAGCGAACGGTGCTTGAAGAGACAGGGAAGAACCTGCTGCTGCGTAAAGTGGCAAATGAAAAAAAAGAGGAGCTGCAGGTACTGGGCGCCCATTTAAATAAACTGGGATATATCACACAGATGAAATCCATGATATCCGAACTTACCCAGTACGATGTGACTATGGATAAACTGGATCAGATGATTGAAAGCGCTGGGGAAAAAAAGCAGTTGTATTATAAATTAAAGGATGTGAGCGTATTATATGCCGGGTTCCGGGAAAAGCTCCGGGGCCAGTATATTACGGCAGAAGAAGTACTGGAGGCACTGTGCCAGGCGGCTGACCGGTCTGAGATTCTAAAGGGCAGCGTACTGGCATTAGACGGTTTTACGGGATTTACCCCGATTCAGCAAAAATTGTTAGAGAAACTCATGGTGCTGGCAAAGCGGGTCATGGTAACCGTTACGATTGATGCCAATGAAAATCCATTTAAAATTTATGGAGAGCATGAACTTTTCTATTTAAGTAAGAAAACCATCCGCAGTCTGACAAACATTGCGAAAGAGAAGCATGTAGTGATAAAGGATCCGGTAATCCTGGGAAAAGGACAGGTTTACCGTTTTAAAGATGCGCCGGTTCTGGGATTTCTGGAACAGAACCTTTTCCGGAGAAGAAGAGGGAAATACGAGTTCCCCATCCAGGAAATTTCCATTCACAATGCCAAGAATCCAACGGAAGAGGCTTATTTTGTGGCGCGTACAATTAAGCAGCTTACAAAAACAGGCTACCGCTATCAGGACATTGCGGTGATTACGGGAGATATGGCGGCTTACAGCAGTTATATCCGCAAAGTTTTTGAATCCTGTAAAATTCCCTGCTTTATTGATGAGACAAAAACCATTTTGCTGAACCCCTTTATAGAATTTATCCGCGCTGCACTGGAGCTGGTGCAGAAAAACTATTCCTATGAAAGCATGTTCCGGCTGCTGCGGACCGGGCTTTGCGATGTGACACGGGAAGAAACAGATCTTTTGGAAAATTATATTCTGGCAGCAGGCGTGCGGGGCTACAGTAAATGGCAGAAACCTTTCGAAAAAGTCACCCAGCGAAATGATGAACAAGTCTTAGAACAGTGCAACGAAATACGGGGTGCTCTTATGGAGAAGCTGGTGCCCTTTACGAAAGTGCTGAAAAATAAAAATGCATCCGTTTCCAAATACACAGCTGCCCTGTATGAGTTTATAATGTCCTGTGATATTCAGCGCAAGCTGACAGTCTATGAAGAAGCGTTTAAAGAGCAGAACCGCCTGGATATGGCAAAAGAGTACAGCCAGATCTATGGGATCGTCATGAGTCTTTTGGACAAATTAGTGGAACTTCTGGGTGAGGAATGTCTGCCTGTAAAGGATTATGCCCAGATACTGGATGCGGGTTTTGAAGAAGCCAAAGTAGGGATTATCCCGCCGACGGTTGACCAGGTGGTGGTGGGTGATATCCAGCGGACCAGGTTAAAATCCATCAAGGAGCTCTTTTTTGTAGGACTTAACGACGGCTGGGTGCCAAAGGCGGGAGGTACAGGAGGCATATTGTCTGACCTGGAACGGACCGCACTGGAGTCCAGCGGCGTGGAACTGGCACCTACAGCCAGGGAAAATATGTATACCCAGAAGTTTTATCTGTACCTGAATCTGACAAAGCCATCCACCCGTCTGTATCTGTCTTACAGTAAAGTGGATTCCGACGGCAAGACGCTTAGGCCTTCCTATGTCGTGCATGATATGGCAAGGCTGTTTCCGGCGGTGTCCCAAACGGATGAAGACCTGTATGACAGTATGCTGGAACGAGTGGCTTCACCGGGCAGCGGAATTCCCTATCTGATAGAGGGGCTTCGTAACATCCGGGAAGGGCGCCCCATGCCCGTGGATGAATGGATGGTGATGTTTGACTGGTATAACCAGAATAAAGATTATCAGAAGAAGATAGAAGGGCTGGTGGACGCTGCCTTTTACAAGCGCAATGATGAAGGGCTTCCAAAGGCAGTGGCTTCCTCCCTCTATGGAAGTATGCTGGAAAACAGCGTGACCAGGCTGGAGCGGTTTGCAGCCTGTGCATTTTCGCATTTTCTGATGTATGGACTGGATTTAAAGGAGCGGGAAACCTATCTGTTCCGGCCCATGGATATGGGAAATATCTTCCACCGGGTCATCGAACTGTTTTCTAAAAAGGTGGAACACAGCCAATACAACTGGTTCAGCCTGCCGGAGGAAATCCGGGATTCTTTCATCGAGGAAACGGTGGAGGAAGTATCTTCCGAATACGGGGCAAAGATTCTCTACAGTTCGGCACGAAATGAATATGCCATAGAGCGGATGAAGCGCATTATGCGCCGTACTGTCTGGGCGCTGCATGAACAGATCAAAGCGGGAACTTTTATACCCAGTAATTATGAAGTATCATTTTCAATGGTAGAGGATCTGGAAGCGGTAAATATTGCGCTGACAGAAGAAGATAAGATGAAGCTGCGGGGGAGAATTGACCGGACCGATGTACGGGTGGAAGAGGACGAAGTCTTTGTAAAGGTTATCGATTATAAATCGGGTAATACAAGCTTTGACCTGGTGGCACTGTATTATGGGCTTCAGCTTCAGCTGGTGGTATATCTCAACGCGGCTATGGAACTGGAACAGCGGATTTACCCCGATAAGGAAATAGTGCCTGCCGGTATCTTCTATTATAATATGCAGGACCCCATGCTGGACCGGGAGGAGGGCGATACACAGGAGATCATTAACCAGAAAATCCTGAAGAAGCTCCGCCTGGACGGACTTGTCAATGATAATAAACGGGTGATCGAAAATCTGGATACGGGTATGGGAAAAGATTCCTGCGTGATTCCGGTTTCCTATAATAAGGATGGCACACCGTCAAAGTCATCCAGTACTGCATCCCGGGAACAGTTTAACCAGATCTCCAGATTTGTGAATGAAAAAATTGCGGAGATCGGGAAACAGATTGTAGACGGACATATGGAAGCACAGCCCTATGAACGAAAGGATAAAACAGCCTGTGATTACTGTATTTACCGGGAAATATGCGGATTCGACGTACGGATTCCGGGGACCCGCTATCATCGTTTAAAGGAATATAAGCCGGAAGAAATATGGAAGAAAATAAGCGGGCAGACACTAGAGCGTGTTTGAAAATTCATTCCCGCCATCTGCACGCCCCACTTAGCGGCA
>NZ_JAWYAJ010000413.1:0-2576 GCF_034124845.1 Robinsoniella sp. | reverse complement strand
TTAAATTCAATCTTATACTCTGTTGTATTCTCTCCTTTTGATACTTTTATAACTGTAGTACCCGGAATTTTCTTTGCATCGGTCACTTCCACAACCGCCTCACTATCCTGGGCTGTTGCTTTTACAACCGGTACTTTTGACGTTCCTGCATTAAGGGCTACCTCATAATTCAAGATATTATCTGCAAATCCATCCAGTTCTCTGCCGTCTACAGTAATATTTGCAAGCAATGTACCGCTTGGCTCCCCGCGCAGAGCCATTGCATCTCCCCAGGCACCAAACACATCTCCTTCCTGGCCTTCTTCCCCCACCAGGCTAAGCTCAAGGGTCTGCACTTTTTCCACATTAATTTCCGTCATTACATCATGCCATCCCTGGTCGTCCAGATTAATAGACATGGTATGCCTGACAACGCCATCACATTTTATGACAAAGGTACCTTTGATATATGGATCACTCATCAATGCATCAACTAAACCATATCTGGTGCGAAATTTTACATATTGTCCCTCCAGGTTATAGGTGACTGTAGAATCCGCTTTCATACCTATTCCTTTGCGGTATACGCTCCCCAGCATCTGAATTTCACTGCCTTGTGTATCTGCATCCCGGCTTATTTTATTACCGGTATTCCCGGCATAATCCAGGTCACTGAGAAAATCTACATTCTGTATTACAAAATATACCTGATACGTAACGGATCCTTTCTCGTTAGACACTTTTATTTCCGCCAATCCCGGAACATGTTCTGCCTGAATGATTTCAATCTGGGTGCCTTCACCTGAAAATGCCGTTATCTCCGGTGCCATCATATCTTCCAGGTGATCCATATCATTTGCTGCAACTTCCTGCACATAACGGAAAACGCCCGGATCAAATCCCTCTATTGTACTTTCGCCTGCTTTCAGGTCGGTAAGCAGCAGACTTTCATCTATTTTGGCGTAAAGTTTTGTATCTGCCCAATTTGTCCAGCAGCTTGTATTACTGTCTCCTAATACAACAGTCTCCAGTTTCAATTCTTTCACACCAACTACATTGATATCATAGGCTTCCGGTACATAGTTATTTGCGGCAATCCCCATAACCTTACTCTCCCAGAGCAGTGTTCCGTCACCTCGGATTCTGAATTGGCACGGTGCTGTATTTTGATTTCCTACCTTATCATTATCAATACCGGCTATGCCTGTAAAGCGGCTGTACTGCCCATCCAGATCATAGACTACTTCAGAAGCAGCATGTGCACCAAGGCCGCGTTCATAAACTGTTCCATCACTAAAATTCAGAGAACCTTTATTCACATCCTTATCTTTTTGTATCGTCTTCCATCCCGAAACAGCACTCATCCAGTCAAGATCCGTCAGAAAGATATAGGGATTTTCTTCCGCTGCCGGACTGGCCGCATGATCGTCATACTCAACTTCATTTTCCAAAATATAATCTTCCGTAACCAGTTCTGTCTCCTGCGCATGAACAGGAATTTGTATATTACTGAAGGCAACCGCAAATGCCATCGTGAATGCCATTATCCTGCGTAAACTTTTTCTCTTCATAGAATTCTCCCATCCTATTTAATTGCACTGTCCACCATACCTTTGATAAAGTATTTCTGCAGACAAAAATATAGAGTTACAATTGGTATAATACCCAGCAATGCTCCGGCTGCTGCTGCACCCATATTACTCTGGGTCTGAGTGAAAAAGCTGGCAACCGATAAGGTTACTGTCTTTAACTGGGGTGATTGCAGGAAATACAGACTGAACATATAATCATTCCAGCAGCTGACCCCTGTCATAATCACAACAGATGCAGTTACCGGTTTTAGCTGGGGTAAAATAATCAAAAAGAATATTTTCAAGCGGGGGCATCCGTCAATTGCCGCTGCTTCGTCTAATGCCGTTGGTATGGAAATGACAAAATTAGTATAAAGAAAGATACTGGTTGGCAGAGAAAAGGTGATCAGGATCAGGATAATTCCCCAATAAGTACTGATCCCTCCGATTTTGCCCATCAGACTGTACAGCGGAACTAACAGGCTCAATGCAGGCACCATCATCATACCAAGCATAAAGGTACGCATTCCCTTATTCAGTTTTGTCTGGTTCCTGGCAAGGGGATAAGCAGCCAGCGCACCTATAATCGTAATTCCGATAATTGACCCGCCTGTTATTATGATATTAGACAAGATACTTCCCAGAATCTTCCCATAACTTATTGCTTCCTTAAAATTATCCAGATACAGATATCCTGGCAGCATCCATCTGGAGCTGGTATCAAAAGGGCTTTTCATTGCCACCCCGATCATAATATAGAATGGGATCAGGTGAAAAGCGCAGATAAGGACAGCCACAATAGTACTAATGCGAAATTTACTTTTTACTTTTTTCTCTACCATCACATATCCACTTCCTTTCGGTTAAAATATTTCATAAAGAGAATACTGATCAGCATAATCAAAACAAAAGAGAAAATACCAATTGCAGACGAATAACCTGCATTCTGTCCTCTGAAATAAGTATAAGACACTAAAGTAGCAAGTGAATGGCTTGCAAATCCAGGGCCTCCGGCAGTTAACGCCT
>NZ_JAWYAJ010000412.1:0-13852 GCF_034124845.1 Robinsoniella sp. | reverse complement strand
ACCGTCCGGCGTAATGTGGCGCCATATGCGTCTTCGGGGAAAATGGTGGAAAGACAGTATGGGACCGATACTGGGAGAGACAAAGGAAGGCAGGCCGGTGGCTTTGATTCCAAAAGCTTTCAGCGGCTACCGCTATTTTGATTATGAGAGCGGGAAAGAGCTAAAAGTGGATGCAACGATTAATGAGATGCTGAAAGAAGATGCTATTTGTTTTTACAGACCGCTTCCGCAAAAGGAACTCACCGGTAAGGATCTGATCCTTTTTTTACTGGGGAATATCGGTATGGATGATAAACTGCTCCTGGGATTTGCAGCACTTGGGGTAACACTGCTGGGCTTAATTACACCGGCTGCCAATACCCTGATTTTCAGTCATATTATTCCGGCAGGACAGATGTCCATGGTATTATCTGTGGCGTTTTTACTTTTCGGTGCCGCGATTTCAACATTTCTAATGAACATTACCAAAACTCTGGTTCAGACCAAAATAGAGACGAAAATGAGTGTTATTCTGGAAAGCGCCGTAATGGGACGGGTAATTAATATGCCTGTACAGTTTTTTAAAAATTATAATTCTGGAGATCTGGCAAACAGGGTGCGCGCCCTGGAGAGTATCTGCAGTATTCTGGCAAATGGAGTGCTGGGTATGGGATTAATGGCAGTCTTCTCACTGAGCTATATTCTGCAGATTATTCAGATTTCTCCACAGTTGGCAGGAACAGCTTTTCTTGTTATCTTAATACAGCTGATAATTGCTTTTCTGGGGGCATGGGGGCAGATTCGGGTACTTCGAAAAAAGATACGTGCGTCCTCTAAAGTGGAAGGGGTAGTTTTTGCTCTTTATTCCGGTATCCAGAAAATTAAGATGTCAGGAAGTGAAAAGAGGGCATTTGTAAAATGGGCGGGTGTGTATCATAATGAAGCGGATGCAGATTACAATCCGCCGATGCTGGTTAAGATTCAAAAAGCAGTTTCACCGGCTGTAGCATTGTTCGGAACGCTGCTAATCTATTGGGTATCAGTGAAAAATGCAATTACAGTATCCAATTATGTTGCTTTTAATGTGGCATACGGCATGGTAAGCACCGCGATTCTGTCACTGGTAGCCACGGTTTCAACGGTAGCCATGATCAAACCCATCCTGGAACTGGCGCAGCCCATCCTGGACACCCCGCCGGAAATCAGCGAAAACAAAGAAATCGTTAAATCAGTCTCGGGAACCATTGAATTAAACCAGGTTTCCTTCCGCTATCAGGAAGATACGCCTCTAATCATTGATGACCTGAGCCTCAAAATAAACCGGGGCCAGTATGTGGCTATTGTAGGGACGACAGGGTGCGGCAAATCTACACTGATGCGCTTAATGCTGGGATTCGAGAAGCCGGATACCGGGGCGGTCTATTATGATGGCAGGGATATCCAGAAGGTAGATTTGAAATCACTCAGACGTCAAATCGGAGTGGTGATGCAGAATGGTAAGCTTTTTAGCGGAGACATCTTTGCCAATATTACGATTTCAGCACCGTGGCTGGCTTTGCAGGATGCGTGGGATGCTGCTGAAAAAGCAGGAATTGCCCAGGATATCCGGGAAATGCCCATGGGGATGTTTACGATGATAGGAGAAGGAGCCGGAGGCATTTCAGGGGGACAGCGACAGCGGTTAATGATAGCCAGAGCCATAGCACCGAAACCCAAGATTCTGATGCTGGATGAAGCCACTTCCGCACTGGACAATATTACCCAGAGGCAGGTGTCAGATGCTCTGGCGGAATTAAAGAGTACCAGAATCGTAATTGCACACAGACTTTCTACCATTAAAGCATGTGACAGGATCATCGTATTGGATAAGGGCCGGATTATTGAGGATGGAACTTATGAGGAATTAAATGCAAAGGGCGGATTTTTCTCGGAGCTGGTGAAGAGACAGCAGCTAAAGTCTGAGTAGTATTAATTTGAAAAAGATGTGGTAAGTGGCAGAGTTTCGTGGTAAATGGTAAGCCGGTCAGCCTGAAATTTATTTATAATGAAAAGGAACATGAAAATACATAGTCAATGAATTGCCGCAGTTATGCGGATTTCTGTTATTGCATTTTTATCATAAGGCTGAAAGAAAATATTGATGAAGGAAGGATGCCACTTGTAATTCTTTCAACCTGTCTGAAAGTGGCTGTATTGCAAATAATACGCAATACATCATGGGTATAACTATGAATATTACAAAGAAAAAAGATGGAAGTAAATTAGTATTGGATCTGGAAGGACGTTTGGACACGATGACAGCACCTCAGCTTGAGAAGGAGCTGGAGACATCGCTTCCGGATACGGCAGAACTGGTACTGGATATGGAAAAGCTGGACTATATTTCTTCGGCAGGATTACGTGTATTATTGGGGGCGCAGAAGCAGATGAACCGTCAGGGGTCCATGGAGCTGCACCATGTATGTGAGGAAGTACAGGATGTCTTCGATATGACAGGATTCAGCGATATCCTGACAATTGTGTAATGGTCAATGAACGGGTAAACAGATTCAATGGAAAGGCGGAACAATGCATTTGGTAAGATGCATTGTTCTGCCTTTCTTTATTCTACTTTTTCATCGGCAATAAGATAGATATTCGGAATTCCTTTTTCAGAATTTCAAATTTTACGATCCCGTTGCATTGTTCAACTGCTGTCCGGATATTTAATATGCCCAGTCCGGATTCTTTCCGGTTTCTTTTATCGGATAAGAAGCCGCCTTTTGCATCCGCTACGGCAATGTCTTCACAATTGTTATCTATGGTAATGGAAAGCATTGAGCCCATTGGCTGAATACAGAGCCGCAAACGGGCATCTCCTTTTCGAATGCGTCGGGATGCTTCCAGTGCATTTTCCAGGCAGTTTCCTAATATTACACACAGATTGATTTCGGAAATACCACCCAGGTCATCCGGCAGGCTGATATCTGTTTCTGCAGGGATTCCTTCCTGTTTTGCCTGGATCAGATAATGAACCAGGATTGAATTGATGGCATGGTTCTGGCAAACTATGATATTTGCAGAGGAATTTAAATGATTTTCGAACTGATCCAGATATTGCAAAAGGCTGTCCTGTTCCTGATTTTCAGCCAGAGAGCGGATTGCCAGGATGTGATGACGCAGGTCGTGGCGGTTTTTGGCGGCACCTTCTATGGATGAGATCAGACGCTGATATTGTTCCTGCTGCATTTCTAACTGGCGCTTATCATATTTTTCCTGTTCTTTTAAAATCACCATACTGCGGTACATGGTGATGGTTTCGGAAAACAGGATACTGAAGAGCAAAAGCACGATTATAAATCCGGCTATTTCTAAGGGCCATCCGGCGATAATCGGCTCATATAACGGGAAGATTCGGTCGATTGCCAATGCGGAGCCCATGAAACCGAACCCCACCAGCAACCGCCTGGAATATCTGGCTTTATCCAGGATAGCAGTCATGGTACTGAGTATAAGGTAACTTGCGGCTATCCATTTATAATACATTAACAGCTTGCTGTAGAGCAGCATGGCATTAATATTGTCCTGCCATAGCATTGGCATAATAAGAACAGCCAGGCATATCGTCAGGCTGAGAGCAGTCATTGGAAAACGGTATCTGCCTGGAATCCGGCAGATAGAGCCCTGCTGTATAATCAGTATCGACAGCAGGGCATACAGGCTGAAGGACTCTAAACGGTACCAGAAATGACCGTTCATGCCCAGGGTATGAACCAGTGGATAGCTGATATATCCTGCATAAAAAATGCATAACAGGAAGAACAGGACAGCAGTCTTTTTCTGCCTGCTTTTCATCTGTGTAAACAGATAAAAGAACCCAATGAGAAGTGTAACCGTAAATGCCATGGTATAAAGCACCAGACGCAGAATAGAAAGACTTGTAACCACGGATGGACTGCCGAAGGCAGGGGGATAGGTAAGTCCGCTGTATAGACTGTCCAAATCGGTTGCCTGAATCACGATTTCAATTTTATCAGATGCCGGTATAGTAATCAGGGTGTTTGCAATACCCCTTTGAAAATGATCAGGATCTACGCTTCCCAATGAAGTGACTAACTGTCCGTTAATCCAGATACGGCATGAAGAATAAACCTCCGGTACCTCCAGCATTTGAGGAGAAGCGGTATCGGTCAGGATTGTAAGCCGATAGGTTGCGCTTCCGTGGGGGTTTTTGGCTTTATCCCCCAGTTCAAAGCCCCCATGCTGTCCGATGGATACATAATTACTGCAGACGGGGGACTTGGAATGGATTTCCTGAGGCGTAAGGAGCTGGTATTGGTAGAACTCCCAGCCGCCGATGAGATATAGAAAGCCGGTATCCGAATTTCTCAGATCCAGCACGCCCTTTTGTCCCTGTGGAGTCTGCAGGGTATATTTGTTATTATAGACGGCATTCAATGAAAAAAGTAGAATGCCAGCCAATATGATAGCTGCAAGTAGCAAGGGATAGTTGTCTTTCTGTCTGCCAGGTTTCTGCAATAGAGGAAACTCCTTTCCGAGAATTTATTGTTTGTATTAAGATTTACGCCGGCCCCTCCAATACAGAGTCAGGCATGCCAGAATGACCGCAGAACATAAAAGCAGCAGTTTTGGCAAAACTTTTCCGGCTTTTCCTACAGGCATGGGATCCGTGATACTACTTTCGCCTTGATCCGTTCCGGCACTGGCATTTGCCTTCAGAACAGGTGAGGTTTCCTGCATAAAAGAGCCCTGTTTTTCCTGTTCCGTATTATCTGATGAGGAGGCTGATTTATCCGGTGGATCCGTTACCTGGTTTTGGTCAGTTTGATGTGAATTCTGATCCACAGCATCGGAGGCGCTGTCCAACGCTGAATCCTGTGAGCTGCCGGAAGATGATTCAAAAGCAGGCGGCAGACCGGATAGTGAGTCTGAATCAGGAGGTAAATCGGAAGTGGATCCGGAAGCAGGAGGCGGATCAGAAGTAGATCCGGAAGCGGGCGGCAGACCGGAAGTGGATCCGGATGCAGGGGGCTTAACGGAAGGCGGTGTACCGTCAGGTAATTCTTCAGGAGGATATTCCGTCTCTGTGTCAGGAGGATTTGCCTCCGGTTTTTCAGTGGAATCGCTGTCATCCGGTGATGGCGGCCGCAGGGAATCATCTGGAGGATACGTTTCACCTGGTGGTGCTATTCCACCGCCAGGGGGGATTACCGGCTGATCATCCCGGTCACTTCCGTCCCGGTCTCCATCCGTGATCTGAGGGGTAATTGTCCCATCCTGTTTATATTCAATTTTCAGGATATTAGTCCTGGTGGTAATCCCATCTATTGTAATATCCGCCTGAAATAAATAGCTTAAGTTTTTATCCAGGTATGTTTCCAGATAAAGTTCACCGGGATATAGATAAGTATAGCCGTCAAATGGTTTCCAGGAAGAACCGGCATCGGTGGAAAAATAAAGTTCGATAATTGATTCCTTAGCAGGTGGCATATAGAAATAGATACGGACATTCTTCCCGATAGAAGCTGCGCTGTACAAATAGTAACTGCCGGGTGAAGTGACGAGAACGGTTCCGTTTATCTGGGGAAAGTAATAATCCAGTCCCAGGATCGGAAAGTCTTCCTTATAAGTTGTCAGTTCATAAATGCCAGGTGTCTCCGTATCTATATTTTCAACATTCCAGGTAACGGGTAACAAGGAGAGACGATCAGGTACAGCTGGGTCATCGGATTGAAACGTAAATTGAAGAGCAAATGGAAGTCTGTACAACAAAGATTCCTTAGAACCTGGTGATATTATATAATTAGGATATAAATCATTTAATGTTACCGTCCTGTTAATAACAGATGCATTTGACGGCACTACAGTCATGCCGCAGCAGTCTAATGTAATTGCCCCCTGTGATTGTATCGGTTTGCCATTGCCTGTGATCCCTGCCAGGAACAAAGTAACGTTTCCTGAGGCTTTAATGCCGCATGCGCCTTTTGATAAAGTTATATTAAAGCTATTTAGTGAAATATTACCATTGCTTTTGATACCAATACTTTTCCGTCCGGAAACGGACATATTGAAAAAACTACTGATTAAACAACTGCTGTCGCCGGACACTAATTCAGAATCTGCGCTTCCCATAAAAGAAATCCCGCAGCCATTTACCACTTTTATTTTGACGCCTCTACTAAAAGAAATGTTCGTGGCTGTTGCTGATTCTATTACCGGCTGAGGGTTGTCAATGCTGATTATTGTGACCTCACCGGATATGCTCATGTATCCATATTGGGGAATCTTAAATCCGTAGCCATTCATATGTATGGTCACTGGAGATATGGCATTCAGTGTAAGATATTTACCGGCGTCGATGTTGTTGCCCAATGCGATCTCCCCTCCGTTTGGATGGGTATCAAACCAGTTCATAAGTTCAGTCTGGGAATATACCATAACAGTGCTGCCTGGTTCCGGAACGGATGCGGATACCGGAAGACATAAAATGGAGGATAACAGACACAGAGTGATGATCAGCGTACCGTATATAAAAAATGTAAAACCATGTTTCATTTAAATGGATTCCTTTCTTGTACGGCTCCAAAGAAAATCGTAGTAGGACTGCTTTACAGCCAAAGCCCCCCGCAGACGGATAGGAGCTGTTTCCTTGTTCTTAAGTAGAAAATCATGCTCCAGAACGGTATCTATGTAATTCATATTGACAAGGCAGCCTCTGATACAGTCCAGAAATGGAAGTCCGGCGACCTGCTTTTTTAGTTCATGAAATGAGAGGTATGTTTCGATGATCTCATCTTCAAGATGCAGTATGGTTATCCTGCCCCTGCTTTCTGTCCAGTATATATCATGTATTAAAATGTTGCGTAACAGTTTTTTGTTTTTGACAACCAGATAATGTGCGGCCTGATCCAGAAGCTCCCGGCACTTGTTCATGGATTCTCCCAGTGATTTATAAGTGATTGGTTTAATGAGATAATCGGTAGCTGATACGCTAAATGCCTGTAAAGGGTGTTCAAGGCTGGTTGTAGTAAAAATGAGATGAAAGCAGGTATTTTTCTTGCGCAGCAATTTAGCTGTCTGCATACCGTCCGGGGATTTCATGTAGATATCCAGAAAAATAAGGGGAAATCTGTTTTTGTCAAAGTCCGCAAGGAGTTCTCTGGAAGATGAATAGACAGATAGTTCAATAGGTATTTGCTGATCTCTACAATAATCCTCCAGAAGCTGCGTCAGGTTGTCTAAATCATGTGTATTGTCATCACAGATAGCTATTTTCATATTCGGTTCTCCTATTTTTATTATCTGTATTATTATAACATGTTTTCGTCCGTTTTCGTGATTTTTATTACAAAAACCTGCGCCTTATTACAAGTGAATTGCACAAACTGACAAAACCTGTTTTATTACAATTAAGCAGATTTACGCTTTTGGGAGGTGTTGAGATATGCTTATCGCTGTTTGTGATACTTGTACGGAAGATTCAGAGGTTTTAAAGTCTTATATTAACCGCTATGGATACGAAAATTCTATGAATATCAAAATTCATCTGCATCAATCTATCTTTTCTATGAAAAATGCTTTGAAGCGATATTGTTATGACGTGATATTTCTCGATGTGGGAATGGAAGAATGCAGGGGTATGAAGCTGGCAGAAGAAATCTGTGAAGAATATCAGGGAAAACTGATATTTATTGCCGGCATAGGTGATTATGCGGTGGAGGCATTTCGCTTATACGCAGTGAATTATCTGCTGAAGCCTGTGGTATATTCACAGATCTGTGACTGTTTTGCCAGGCTCAGCATTTCCTGTTCGGAGGCTTGCATCCAGGTGAGGTGCGGATACCGGAAGGTTTCCATTCCACTTAAGTCCATTGAGTATATCGAATCATTCAACAATAAGGTGATTATCCATGCACAGAATCAGGAGTTTACTACTTATGAGAATCTGAGTATGCTTTATCAGGAATTAAAACCGGCTTGTTTTATACAGCCATATCGTAGTTATATCGTCAATATGTCTTACATAAAAAGCCTGGAAAAGGACCGGATTCTGTTAAAAAATGAAAAAGAACTCCCGGTATCCAGGCATCGGAAGCAGGAGATTATGGAGAGGTATAACCGTTTTATATTCGGATAAGTTTGGGATTTTATAAGAAAATAAAAAGTGTTGGTGCGCAGCAGAAGTGTGCCGGCACTTTTTTGGTGCTCTGGCAGCGGTATCTGATGATGAAATTGCGACTGTGCATTGACACAGGTTTCATAAAAAGTTATACTTTTTATTGGAAATGTGATGTAAATCGTATCTGGCTGCAAAAAGCCTGTTTAATAGGAGGAATTTTAGTAATGAAAACAATTGGTTTAATTGGAGGCATGAGTTGGGAGAGTACAGTTACTTATTATCAGATCCTGAATAGAGTGGTGAAAGATAAATTAGGCGGTCTTCATTCTGCCAAATGTTTATTATACAGTGTAGATTTTCAGGAAATAGAAGAATGCCAGGCTAACGGTGAATGGGAAAAGAGCGGTCATATACTGACAGAAGCAGCAAAAACACTTGAAAAAGCAGGGGCTGATTTTATTATCATTTGTACCAATACAATGCATAAAGTGGTCCCGCAGATAGAGAAGGAAATTGAGATTCCGATTCTTCACATTGCAAAAGCTGCTGCTGTGGAATTAAGAAGGCAGGGCATTGAGAAGGCAGGTCTTCTGGGAACGAAGTACACCATGCAGCAGGAGTTTTATAAGGAGAACCTGAAAGAGAAGCAGGTAGATGTAATTGTTCCTGATATCCAGGATATGGAAATAATTAATTCTGTGATTTATCAGGAGTTGTGTCAGGGCAATATTTCGGAGAAATCCAAAAAAGAATTTTTAAGAATTATTGACGGACTTATGAAAAAAGGTGCCCAGGGTATTATTCTGGGATGTACGGAGATCGGGTTATTAGTGAAGCAGGAGGATACGAAGATTCCTGTGTTTGATACCACTTATATACATGCCAGACAGGCGGCGATGCTGGCGATGGAAGAGCGGGTTTTGATATAGGGGTTATGTTTAGGGCGTTGGAAAATAGATCTAATTTCTATTTTTCAACGCCTTATTTTTATTAATTTTCTGCACGTATAGATATGTGCTTTGGATTATTTGATATATATGACATAAAGTCGACCTTTCAATACATTATAAAGCCACTTTTCACGATTTTAGTATATAATAGAAAAATTATATTACAATAAAATATAATAATTAAGAGGAAAAAGTATTACAAATTTTTGAAAAGAGGAAAACCAATGAATCAAAAAATTCTACAGTTAGTCGGAAATATTGAACAAGTAATCGTCGGAAAAAAGCTTTCGGTCATAAAAGTAGTTCTTGCAATGCTGTGCAATGGACATGTATTGATAGAAGATGTGCCAGGTACCGGGAAAACTCAATTGATACTTGCTTTATCCCAGTCTGTTGCCGGCGAATTTCACCGATTACAGCTGACTCCTGATATTATGCCTTCCGACATTATCGGGTATACGATGATTGATCCTGAGACTAAGAAGATGGTGTATCGGGAAGGCGTGGTAAATTGTAATTTTCTGCTGGCAGATGAAATCAATCGGGCTTCACCAAAAGTACAGTCGGGGTTATTGGAGGTTATGGAAGAAAATCAGATCAGTGTGGATGGAAAAACGTACCCGCTTCCAGAACCGTTTATTACGTTTGCTACTCAAAACCCTGTTGAAAACTATGGTACCTATCATTTGCCGGAAGCGCAGATGGACCGGTTTTTCATGCGGTTATCCATCGGGTATCCCAATCATGCAAGTGAAATGGAAATTTTAAATAAAAACAGTGTGAGAAGTTTAAAAACGTCATTGAATCCGGTATGGAACATTGAAGATGTAACGGCTATGCAAAAAGAGGTTGAACAGGTCCGGGTTCAGGACGAGGTTAAAAAATATATTCTGGATCTTGTTCAGGCAACCAGGTCTAATGAGAATGTTTCCCTGGCAATCAGCCCAAGAGGGAGCATCAGTCTCTTTAAAGCGGCAAAAGGGCTTGCCTATATGGATGACCGTGACTATGTAACGCCTAATGATGTAAGGGCAATTGCGGTGGATATTCTGGCTCATCGTATGATCCTATCCAGAAAAGGAAAGGTAAAATTTAAGGATTCCAGATCATTTATTAACGACCTACTGGAAAATATCTCAGTGACATCATAGAAAAATGAAAAGTTTGGAAGAAAATCGTTTCAAATACTAATTAAGGAATAGCGCAAGGCTGATTGTACTATTCGAGGGAATAATTATGGGAAAAATTAAGATATATAAACTAAAAGAATACTTACTGACCGGTCTTGGCATTATTTTAATCGGCTTGTTTATTGATATGGATTTTTCATTGGTTTTCTTAGGGATGTATCTGGCAGCACCTATCCTGTCAATTGGCGGTGCGTTTGCTGTAGTGAAGAAGCTTGAGGTTTCTATAGACATTCAGAAAACAGTTCTCCTGAAAGGGGAGAAAGGGAAAATATCAGTTACCGTAACGAATCATAGTCTGCCGCCGGTTCTGGGGCTGGAAGTTATCTTAACCGAAGCGAATCATATTCAATATGTTGGAAAAGACCAGTATCATTTATCGATTGGCGGCAGGCAAAGCCTGTCATACGATAAGGAATATCAGGCGGTCATGTGGGGAGAGTGCAATCTGAAAGCAGCCTATGTAACCGTTACCGATTTATTTGGATTTATCAGTTTTCAGGAAGCGGTTGCTGAGGATGAGAAGATTAAAAAAACAATCAAGATTGTACCGGATATCCCGGATGTATTAATAGAAGATGAGCGTATATGGAATTGCTTCAGGATTGCAGATGATTCTCAGGATGAAAAGGAATCCAGGGAAGCTTTAGATCAAAGATCAGCCATGCCAGGATATGAATACCGGGAATATCAGCCGGGAGACCCGATCAAAAGAATTAACTGGAAATTATCAGAGCGCAGAGGGAAATACATGCTGCGTTTGGATGACTACGCTATGTGTTCACCCCCGGTCTTTATACTGGATTCATATGTGGATGGGGATGCCTGGCCCAAGATCCAGAGAAGCCAGATAATTTATAAGGAACAGCGGGTTCTTGAGGGAATGCTGGGAGTGATAAAGGAATTTATAGAAAATGGGTCCGGTTGTGAACTGTACTGCTTTTTTGAAGGAGAGGTTCAACAGACATCATTAAATGCAATGGAAGATCTGGGAGCTCTGCAATGGAAGATGTCCAGGTTTCAATTTGAGCACAACAGCTATCGCAGCTTTAATCTATATGATCAGATTCCGGATAGCAGAGGGGGATATATTATCTTCACGACAGGCATGAATGAAAGGTTGAAATCCCAAATTAAAACTCTGGGAAATCAGGTGATAACGGTAATCGGAGGAGAGAATCTGTTTACTGCTCCGGATATGTTTTTGATTACCGAAGAATTTTATTTGCAAAGAATTACCTGATGATGGAAGAAAGGAAACATTTATGCTGAACACAATAAAAAAGAATGGAGTACCTCTTGTATATGCAACGTTTGTCTGTGGTATTATCCTTACTTTATACATACAAAATATCCTGGTTTGGAGTATTGTCGTTTTATTATTTCAGGCAGTGTTATTTTGTTTCTTTTATTTTATTGAAGAAGATAACACCAGGAGAGGGACGTTATATTATTGTCTGGGTATCGTTACTACTTTGATTGTTGTATGGGTGTGCTGTATGGCAGCAGGTAAAACGGTTGGTGAATTCAAAGATGTTATTTTTGGCGGCGTATATACAACGAATATTTTTCTGCAGACGGGTATCATGGTGTTCATATGCTTTCTGATTGGATCCCTGGTTTATTATTGTTCCAATGTGATGCAAAATAGTCTGCTTAATTTTTTGATTGTAATCATGCCGATGCTGCTTTTTTTAAAAGTAGGCAGAATATTTTCCCATGTATATATTATCACTTTATGCTTCATGTACTTTATGACAATCCTGCATTGCCGTCAGATGCGGGAAGAGAATAATTATACTTATATAATTACCAAAGAATATAAGTGGTATGCATTTTTGCTTTTGGGTATTCTTTTAGTTCCGGCTTCTCTGATGCCCAAAGGAAATCTGGCACCTTTTGGAGAAGAGTTCCGGCTACTGGTTATGTTTCAGATGGATGTAAACTCAAATGCAAATCTGGGACACCTGAATAAGCAGTCAGGGAACACCAAGGGGAAGGAAGATTTAGATGACCAGATTCTGCTATATGTATATGCAGATGAACCGCTGTATCTGGAACGCCAGTTTTATACCTTTTATAACTGGGATAATCACAGTTGGGAAATGAAAGATAGTGATGGCTTTGAAGCGCTTGATATTCAGCAGAATCCTTTTAATTTGAAAGAACTGTATACCAAAATAGATGAGATATTACGAAATAAAAAAGAGCTGAAACAAAGTTTTCCGGATGTACAGCCGGAGCTTTCAAAAGCCATTAATTCTATTGATAAAACAGTCTACCTGGAACCGAATATGATCTTCACCATGCTGCCGCATCCGCCCTACTCTTATGAGGGAAAATTTGCTCAGGAATTACAGCAACCCGTGTTATGGGACGTGAACAAAATGATGGCAATCAATGGAAGTTCATCATACCCCTACACAGTAAAATACATGAAAAACGAAATGTCAGATCCCGATAAAATATTAAATTTTCTATCGAAACTGGATGAGGATGCTTATGACAGATTACGAAAAGTATTTGATGATGAATATGTGGACTACTATGAAGCATTTTCCTTTGCCTATTCAGATCATATCAAAAGACAGTTCGACTATTATCCGGATTATATAAAAGAAAAGGCATTGAAAATTACATCAGATGCCAAAACAGATTATGATAAAGCAAAAGCCCTTGAAAAATATTTTCATGAGGGAGATTATATCTATGATGCCACATATGTACCACCGGTTTTTGGACCAGAGTATTTTATGGAGAACAGTAAACGTGGTGCCTGCACCCAATATGCAACTTCCATGGCGTTAATGGCCCAAACCCTTGGACTGAATGTCAGGTATATGGAAGGCTTTAAGGCAAGTGAATATAATGAAGAAAAAGGGGCATATGTTGTCAGGGCAAAAAACTCCCATGCATTTGTGGAAATCTTTATTAAAGGTCTGGGATGGATGGTCTTTGAACCAACAGTATCCTTAAGCCAGGAATATGAGGATAAATCTGCAGATACAGTAACAAAATGGTGGGAAACCATTACCTTCCAAAGTATATTGATTATCATTGCTTTTTGTGCAATCGGAATGAGTCTTCTTATGATCATCCGAACATTAGCAGGTGAATTATGGTTTCGGTTCCGTATATTATTTTGTACAAATGAGCAGTCTGTCAGGAAAGTATACCATAGATTATGGAAGATTATTTTAAAGAAAATGAAGAAAAAAACGACCTTGGGAAGTGACGATTTAATCCAAATTGTACAACGTGGATATGGATATGACTGTACTGTGATCGGGGAGATATTTGACAGGAGCGTGTATGGAAAAATGTTGGTTTCTGGAAAAGAAAAACGGGAAGTTGTACATTGTTATAAGAAATTATACAGATTAATAAAAAAGAAAAAAGATCCTGATTTTGGACAGAGATGATGTAAGGAAACTGCTGTGCAGCAGTTTCCTAGGGTTGTCAGTTTTCATGACATCAGGTAATTCCAGCAGGTATAAACAACCAGTTTAGAACACTTTAATGCGCTCTTTTTTCAGGTATTATTAGTAATAAATGTTGATAAACTTTATAAGCACCAGCAGATCTAAATTTATAAGTTTTTGTTGAGTTTAAACAAT
>NZ_JAWYAJ010000411.1:0-2775 GCF_034124845.1 Robinsoniella sp. | reverse complement strand
AAAAATTATTCATACCGATAATTACATTCTGGATGCACTTTTGTCGGAGAAAGCACTTCTGGCAAAGGAAAAAAAGATTCGGTTTACCATGGACCTGAACCTGAAAAAAGAGTTGGAAATACAGCCTGCAGACTGGTGTGCAATTTTTGGCAATGCATTGGATAATGCCATAGAAGCCTGTGAGAAGGTTCCGGAAGAAAAACGTTTTATCCGTGTTACTGCTGTTAGTCTGGGAGACCTGCTTAAAATAATCATAGAAAATGCAATGCAGGGGACGGTGGAGATAAGCGGAAAAGGCTTAGAGACCACAAAAAAGAGAAAAGAATATCACGGGTATGGGTTGATAAACATAGAAAAAGCGGTGAAACGTTATGACGGAATTATGGAATTAAACACACATGAAGGAATATTTATGATACGGATATTGCTGTGCAATATCTTGGGCAGGGCGACCTGAATTACGAAATAGGACAGGGAGTGATGAAATGGTAAATATTTGTTTGTGTGATGATAACAAAGTGATATTAGAAAAGTGTAAGGAATGTTTAAAGAAAACGGCTGAGAAATACAACTTTGATGCCTATATCAAGATATTTACATGCGGGGAAGAGATCATTCATTATTTTGAAAGCTTTTCGGAGAATCACATCGATATTATTTTTATGGACATCATCATGGACAAGATGAGTGGTGTGGAGACATCAAGACAGCTAAGGGAAAAGGGCTATGCCGGTGAGATTATATACCTCACTTCCAGCAGTGAATTTGCAGTAGATGCGTACGATACCTTTCCATTTTACTATTTGATGAAAAATGAATATGCAAAAAAGCTGGAAGCCGTATTCATTCAGGCTCTGCGGCGTAAAAAAGAGAAATCAAAAAATGAAATATTATGTAAAAAAGGTACGGTGATAAAAAGAATCCAGTTGGACGACATACAATACATTGAGGTCTATGGCAGAAATATTATCATACATATGCAAAAAGATGTGTTTGAATTTATGGCTAATATGGAGCTGATCGAAGGAAAAATAAGAGATAAAGGCTTTTTGAGAACCAACAGGTCTTATATTGTAAATTTAAAGTATGTTAAGAATATTGTAAAAAATAAGCTGGAAATGTATTCCGGGAAAATGATACCGCTCAGTCCAAAGTATAGCTTAGAAGTAAAAAAAGAAATATTAATGATTAATTCGGAATATTGGTAATAAAAAAGTATTTTTGGATAAAAAACAGAAAGCGAATCAATATCATGTTAGATATGTCAGAAGCCGATGATGTCCGGGACAGGACACTTTATATTTTATTATGTAACGCGTCAATGTATTTGCTGCAAGTATATGAAAGCTTACTTCGGTATGCAGCGCATAAGTACGGGTATGGGACGGACTTTATCATCTATGAAAACGGGAAAGAGGCCGTGTTTTGTAAAGATGACTGGTATCAGGAACTGGATATTCTGTTTATCGGGTGGGAGAGCTGTCAGATAAGAGGAATTGAAATTGCCAGGGTTTTCCGGAAAGACTATCACCAGTCACAGATCTTCTTTTTGGGCAGCCATGCACAAGAAGTTTTGGCCTCTTTTGAGGTGAATCCATATTATTATTTTATAGAAAGTGAAGTCACCCATAAAAAATTTGAACTGATTATGAGAAAATGTTTTCAGGAAATCATGGAGAGCAAGAAAAATTCACTTCGATATACGAATAACGGTAAAATTCAGAGGGTTTTGTTTGATTTGATTGTATATTTGAAGGTAGATCATCGTTTAATCAGTATCCAGTGCAGGGATAAGACAAAAATTTTATTTTACGAAAGCCTGAAAAGTGTGGAAGAGAAGATGAATGACGAAATGTTTATGAAAGTACACCGGGGTTACATAGTGAATTTGAATTATGTGGATTGCTTAGATAAAAATGACTTGTACTTAACCAGCGGAGATGTAATTCCCGTAGCCAGAAATTATAAACAAATGCTTGTAGAACGCATGATGAAATAAAGCAAAATCAAGAGGAGAAAAATATGCAAACATCTAAAACAAATAATTTGCAGAAAATGGTGATAAGGCTTTATCAAAACCTGCCAAAGGAAGTATTGATCCATGAGAGTTTTACTGCAAAATATGCCTGTATGCTTTTTAAGAAGCTATATGAAATGTATGCATACCCAAAAGAAACTGATCAGATCAGCCTGGAAGGTATCCGGCTTGGAGCTCTTTTTCATGATGCAGGCAAGATTCAGGTACCCAGAGAGATTCTGTGTAAAACGGATATACTTACGGAAAAAGAACGATCCCTGATTCACTGCCATGCTTTGTATGGCGGGGACATCGCCGTCAGCCTGCTAAAAGAATCCCAGCGAAAATATCATCTGACTGTTTGGAATATGGCGCAGTACCACCATGAGCGCTGGGACGGCACAGGGTATCCAAATGGTTTAAAAGGGGAGGAGATACCTTTGTCAGCCAGAATCTGTTCTGTCGCAGACAGTTATGATGCCATGATGGGGAGGCGGCAATATAATAAGAAGGAATTTTCTATGGAGTACGCCTGCGGGGAAATAAAAACGTATGCAGGCAGTCAGTTTGACCCGGTCCTGGCGGAATTGTTTTTACAATGCCTCAAGGAAAAGACCAAATTACATCCAGTGAGAATGGGTTAGCGTTATAGGCGAAAACAGTTATTTAATATACATTTTTGGAGGAGATACTTTATGAAGGTTAGAGTAATCAGACAGTTAAAAATCATAATGGCTTATATCATCATATTTTCTCTG
>NZ_JAWYAJ010000410.1:0-28179 GCF_034124845.1 Robinsoniella sp. | reverse complement strand
GTGTAGACCGTAAGGACCTTTACGGTCTACACACGACACCGAAGCCCCGGCAAGACTAACATAAGTTTGTGCGACGAACCAATAATGTTTTTCCATAAGTACCGCCCTTTCTATTCTACTTTAAAGGTTACTTCGTGACCTGGATTTTCCTCGACCAGCTTTTTCTTAAGGTCGTCTACCATCATGTTATTGTCAAGCGCCGCCTGGATAACCTCTACCAGCTTCTTACCATCCAAATACGCCCATATCTTCTTTCTTCTGTTTCTGCTTCTCATAGCCTTACCTTCCTTTCTTACTTTGTCTGCTTACCCACATTGTAGCTTCCACCTGGCTTTTAGCAGTGTGTACTTCCTTGTCGTCGGAATAGATACGATACTTAGGTGTAGGGTAGCTGTCGTCACGTTTCACGGTGTAATACTTCGTCCTATATACAGTCTTCATACTCCACTTCCTTTCTACCAATCTGGTCTTGCTATACAATCACTGTCTTCGACTGTGAAGGTACACCGTTTGTATCTGCTACGTGGGGCAGACGCCGCAACCTTTGCCCGGTTAAGGGCTTCCAGCTTTGCATTTATCTCACTGTCGGCTTTTAGTAGATACCCCCACTTCTTAACTTTTGTAGGACTATTGTTAATCGTTACCATCACTTCGTATACCATATTTCCACCTTTCTGGGGGCCGAAGCCCCCGGTTATTATTTATTTGCTACACGGTTCATAAAGGCTTTCGCCTGTGGGCTGTACCGGAAGTGGTCTAACGCGTTTTGTACGTCTGTGGCTCTGTGACCCTGTTCGTAAAGGATTACTAGGTCGCCACCGAAGATATTACAAATACCGCCCTTCTTAATTATCAGATTCTTAACCGCTGCCTTTGTCTGTTTATAAGTCATATCGCTTACCGCCTTTCTATTTGTTTTACGTGTTTGTCATCACTTTATAGTGATACTATACACCTAATGCAAATGCTTGTCAACACTATTTTAAAATTTTTATTTATATTTTAAAATTAATATTTATATACTTGACTTTTATCACTTTTAAGAGATATAATAATCATAACAAGTAGAAAGGGGGTACATAAATGGCAATGGCCGAAAAAGTCCGTATTCTTCTTGTAAAAAGAAAAATGACGGTTACTGATTTAGCAAAAAAATTAGGTATGTCACAAAGCAATCTTAGTAACAAATTAAGCCGTGACAACTTTAATGAAAAAGAATTACAGGAAATAGCAAAAGCACTTAACTGTGACCTGGATATAGATTTTACATTAAGGGATACCGGCGAAAAAGTTTAAAACCACAGTTCGGAAGAACACTATTACCCAGGAAAATAGGACAGCCCAAATTTGGGCTGTCCTATTTTTGCTGTAGGGTATTTTCTTTGTCGTCGTTGGGTGATATAATAGATAAAAATAAGGAAAGGGGTAAGACCTATGAAAAAGATAATTAAGTATTGCGTTATTTTCTTCGGTATTCTTATCGTGATTGCGGTTATAGGGCAAGCGCTAGGTATTATCAAACCGAATCAGGACACACCAGCTACGGAACCAGTTGTACAGGAAACACCAGCCAAAGCACCGGAAACAGAGACACCAGCTACGGAAACTGTTACAGAAGAATCTGTAGCCGAAAGCAGCGATGCCCGTATTAAATTCGGTGATTTACTGGACGTTACCGAAAATACCGTAGAAAATAAAAATATCTGTGTACTGAAAGTGAAGATAGAAGCCAGCCTAACTAAAGGTATGACGGTAGACCAGAATTATCACAACATAGAACACTTCATAAAGGAAGCTGGCGGCGATAAATATGACAGTATAGACTACTGGGCTGTAGCGGATATGGAAGACGGAAGCGAAAGTAAGGTAGTCAGCTTTACGGTACCGAAGGATACTATAGATAAGGTTAAGTCTGGCGACCTGGTAGCAATACAGCTAAAAGACAACGTAGACGACCTGTACATACTTCCAAGTCTTCAATAAGGTAAACAAAGGACAACCAAGGACAACCGCCGTAACTAGCTTACTTCGGATAACCAAGGACAACAAGGGAAAACAGAGGATAACAAAATTAAGACCCTTCAGCGGTAAAAACAATATATAAAACCAAAAAATTTCCTATAGGGTAGAAAGAATAAAAGAAAAAGTATGAGTGTAAAAAGTAAGTACCCCTAAAAGAATTAGAGATACTTATATATTATTATATACTTATATTATTAAATATTATTATATATAAATATTGTAGTAGTATTATATATACTGTAGTATATAGGGCTTCTTTTTGCTGTATTTCCTTCTGGTTTACGCCGACGATTCTACTACACTACATACTACAGTTTTTACTACAGAACCAAGGAAAACCACGGAAAATAGGGGATAACAGAGGACAACAGACGTAGTATACAAAACAAAGAGAAAGCCCGGAAATCCAGTGTTTCCGGGCTGTTTTAACGTTTATATCTCTTTGTCCATGAACAGGTCATAGACCGATGCAAAACTTGTATACGCATCCATTTCTTTCACCTCTTATTATCCTCACTTGCCAAATATATAAAAATAACCGGGCAATCTGCATTGGCTGCCCTGCACATCTTACCCGATTATAAGCAATTTCAAACACGCTCTAGCTCACAATTTTCCCTAACACTCCAAATGATAAAATCGTCATGATAACGCTTGCCAGGGCAATACCCAGTAAGATTGCCGGGAATGCTTTTTTGAATTTAATTCCCAGTAAGGAAGCTATTAATGCACCTGTCCATGCGCCGGTTCCGGGCAGTGGGATTCCTACAAACAGGACAAGACCCCAGAACTCGTATTTTTCTATTTTATCTTTCTTGCCAAGAGCTTTTCCTTCCAGCTTGTCCACCAGAGGCTTAAACAGCTTCGTCTGCTTCATCCAGTTAAAAATCGGTGTGATTAATAATAAAATAAATGGAATTGGAATGATATTACCGGCTACGCACAGCCAGATGGATCTCCACATATCCAGCTTTAACAGGGATGCTGCCAATAAACCGCCTCTCAGCTCCAGAATGGGTATCATGGAAATAATAAAAACAATTGCTTCTCTGGATACGACACCGGACAGATTGGTGGTAAACCATTGTACTAAAGATTCCATATATTAATTCTCCTTCATGTATTCTTTTAAAAATCCAATAAGAGCATCCATCTCCTCATCGGTACCGATTGTAATACGCAGATAATTGTCGATACGGGGACGATTGAAATATCTTACATAGATATGTTTCAGTTTCAATGCCTGGAACAAGTCTCTCGCCCAGTACTTTTCGTGGGTTACAAAGAGGAAATTTGCCTGGGAATCTGCAAAATGAAAACCCAGTTCCTTCATCTGCACCTTCACACGTTCCCTTGTGGCAATGATCTTGCCTGTAACTTCCCGGAAATACGCCTCATTCTCTAACACTTTTGCCCCGATTTCCAGGGACGGGCGGTTCATAGTATAAGAATTGAAGGAATATTTTACATCATTTAAGTATTTGATCAGTGTTTTGTTTCCCATGGCATAACCAATACGGATTCCCGCCATGGAACGGGATTTGGAATAAGTCTGTACTACCAGCAGATTTTCATATTTATCAATGAGGGAAAGTGCCGAAGCACCGCCAAAATCAATATAGGCTTCATCTATAATCACAATTACATCTGCATTCCTGCGGATAATATCTTCTATATCGGCAAGATCCTGTAAAATACCGGTTGGGGCATTGGGATTAGGAATGACAATTCCGCCGTTTGGCTGCTCATAATCCTTTTTCTCGATCTCAAAATCACCATTTAAAGGCTGGCATTTATAGGGAATGCGAAGCAGGTCCGCCCAGACATCGTAAAAGGAATATGTAATATCCGGAAACAGTATCGGCTGTCTGGAATTAAAGAAGGTCATAAATGCCATTGCCAGCACATCGTCTGAGCCGACTCCCACAAATACCTGATCTTTGTCTAAGTGATAATAATCAGCCAGTGCCGAAACTAATATGCCTGCGCTGGGGTCCGGATAGAGCCTCAGTTCCTCCGGATTTAATGCCGCCATCATCTTAGCAGCTTCCGGCGCGGGGGGATAAGGATTCTCATTGGTATTCAGTTTGATCATATCCGGCTGGTTTGGCTGTTCCCCCGGTGTATAAGGTATTACTTTTCTGATGTTCATTTCCCAAGCTTTCATTCGTTCCTCCCGAAAAATTCCTGTGCAAGTTTTTCAAAGTAAGGCAATGCATTTACGATGGTTTCCAGGGATACACAATATGCGATCCGCACATATCCCGGACACGCAAAGCTGCTTCCCGGTACAACCAGGATATGGTATTTCTTTGCTGCTTCCACGAAGATGGTTTCATCTTCCACCGGAGATTTTACAAACAGATAAAATGCACCTTCCGGCTTAATACAGGAAAAACCGCATTTTTTCAAGCCATTATAGAGGGTCTGACGGTTTTTGTCATAAAACTGCACATCTACTTTTGCATCGATACATTTTCCGATTACCCGTTGAAACAGGGAAGGTGCATTCACATAGCCCAAAATGCGGTTCGCCACATTTGCGGCAGCGATCACCTGGTCACTGTCCGTCACCTGATCCGGAATAACCAGATATCCGATCCGTTCTCCCGGCAGGGAAAGGGATTTGCTGAACGAATAGCCCACAATGGTGTTCGTATAGTATTTGGTTACAAATGGAACCGTCACGCCATCGTATGCCAGCTCCCGGTATGGCTCATCGGTTACCAGATAGATGACAGTCTGAAGTTCTTCCTGCTTTCTTCTTAAGATATCCGCGAGCCTGACGATAGTGTCTTCCGAATAGACCACACCCGTGGGGTTGTTGGGGGAATTTACAATCACTGCTTTGGTTTTTACCGTGATCATCCTTTCAAACTTTTCAAGATCCGGCTGGAATGACTGGGTATTTGGTTCTACTGCTTTTAATATTCCGTCATAATTAGAAACGTATGCACGGTATTCGCCAAAATATGGCGCAAAGGTAAGTACTTCATCCCCCGGATTCAGAATTGTCCGGAAGATGACATTCATGCCGCCGGCAGCGCCAACGGTCATGATAATATTTTCTTCATGAAAAGCGGTTTGGAAGCGGCGGTTTAAGGAATCTGCCACTGCACTCCTGACATCTTCAAATCCTGCATTGCTCATATACCCGTGTACCATAACAGGATCTTCGCCTGTTATGATCTCTTCGATTGCCTGTCTGACTTGTGCAGGCGCTGCAACATTGGGGTTCCCCAGGCTGAAATCGTATACGTTTTCTGCTCCGTAAACAGCCGCCATCTTTGCACCTTCCTCAAACATTGCACGGATAACGGAACTGTTTTCTACATAAGACTTCATCTTCTCTGCTATCATGTTATGCCTTCTTTCTTCTCACAAATCCCTTTTCAACGAGGAAAATGGGATGATAGGATAACTTCGCCCGGCGCAGCCCTTCTTCGCCTACATCGTCTTCCCTGTTTACATATTTAAAATCCATTGCCTCATGCTGTACAAACTGCTGGTTAATCATGGGATATGCTCCTTCAATATCAGCATACGCTTTTTCTATATGAACAACTATTGTATCGTCGCAGATTGGTTCAGCAAGACAAAATGCCACCACTTCTCCATGCACTCTGAGAAGTCCTCCCCTTAATTCCAGTTCTTCAAACAGTCTCAGGGAATTCAGGGTAACACAGATCTCCGCATGTTTCTCGGGGTCTGCTTCACAGCCATTTAAATTTCTCCATTTAATAGCCATTTGGAAGCAATCCTCCAGATTGTCCTTGGTAATGCTTTCATAAACCCAGTCCGGATAGAGGCGCTTGAATTTATTCACATGGTTTTTCTTTCCATGATATTTCTTTCCGGAAAGATTTGCCAGCTTCTCGCTTTCATACACATAGTCTGCCTCATCCCGGTTGTATTCAATTTCAAATTCTCCCGGATAGAGAGACTCTAATACTTCAAATTGTTCCGGCGTTACCAGATGCATATGAAAATTCCTTCCCAGGTCTGCACTGTGCGCCATAATGCTGTCGATTGCTTCTTTTACATTTTCCGGATCTCCTACCGGAAAACAATATGTCGGGTCGTGTTCCATGCTCTTAAAGACCAGTGTATCACAAACGATGGCATATTCCACCGGATAATGCCTGGACCATAAGTAAACATTCGCAAATGTTAATTCACAGCTTCTTGTCTTCTTCCTTCTGAGATATTTGTTGATTTCATCTCTGTTTTCTAACGTCGGCTGTTTAAATTCTATTTCCATAAAATCCTCTTTTCTTATTTGTTATAGAGCTTGGCATATACACCGTTTTTCGCCAGAAGCTCTCTGTGAGTTCCTTCTTCCTCGATTCCTTTTTCTGTCAGAACCAGGATTTTCTCTGCATTTTGAATGGTTGAAAGCCTGTGGGCGATCACAAAAGTCGTTCTGTCTCTTGCTAGTTCTTCCAGGGAATCCTGAACGATCTTCTCGCTTTCATTGTCAAGCGCTGAAGTAGCCTCATCAAAGATTAGTATGGGCGGGTTCTTTAAAAATACTCGCGCGATTGATAATCTTTGTTTTTGTCCTCCGGAAAGTTTGACTCCCCTTTGACCGATGTCCGTTTCGTAACCATCCTGCAATGACATAATAAATTCATGGGCATTTGCCCTGACGGCTGCCATTATGACTTCTTCATCCGTTGCAGACGGTTTCCCGTAACGGATATTTTCCATTACATTTTCTGCAAATAAATAAACGTCCTGCTGGACAATACCGATTTGGTTTCTCAGATCCTGAAGCCTGATATTACGGATGTCCGTTCCGTCTAAAAGGATCCTTCCTTCTACAACATCATAAAATCTGGGAATTAGGCTGCAGAGGGTTGATTTTCCTCCTCCTGAACTTCCCACCAGGGCAATATAAGAGCCGGCCTTAATATCCAGGTTAATGTCATGTAATACCTTTTCCTGGTTCTCTTCATACTGAAAGGAAACATCTTCAAATCGGATATTTCCCTTTACATTCTTTAACTCCACCGCATCCGGTGCATCTGCAATATCCGGGTCCACGTCCAGAATTTCCAGAAAACGTTCATACCCCGTATAGCCATTTTGGAACTGCTCTGTAAAATTCACCAGTTTCTTAACCGGTTCCGTAAAATTATTGATATAGAGCAGGAATGTGATCAAGTCCGTTACGGCGATTTTCTGTCCCGTTATCAAAAGGGCACCTGCAACCAGTACCACGATAGTCACCATGGTAGTCAATGCGCCAAGGCCGGAATGGTATCCGCCCATATAGCGGTAACTGGTTTTTTTACTCTCTACAAAACGACTGTTGCCCTTTTTGAACTTGCCCATTTCCACGTCTTCATTGGCAAATGATTTTACCACCCGGATACCATTCAGGCTGTCTTCAATCTGACTGTTAATATCCGCAATTTTGGCACGGTTTTCTTTGAATGCCCGTTTCATTTTGAAATTAAAATAAAAGGCATATGCCGCCATGACCGGAATAAATGCAAATGTGATTACGGTCAGGGTTACATTGATGTTCACCAGAATAATTACGGAACCGATAATCTTAATTGCTGAGATGACAAGATCCTCCGGTCCGTGGTGGAGCAGCTCACTGATATCGAATAAATCGCTGGTTACGCGCGACAAAAGCTGACCTACCTTCTGATTGTCATAGAAGGTAAAGGACAGCTTCTGGTAATGAGCAAATATCTCGTTTCGCATATCATGTTCTATACTGGCTCCCATTATATGTCCATAGTATGCGATATAATAATTACAGAAAAACTCCAGGGCTACCAGCCCTAACATCAGGATTCCCAGCTTCAGTATCATATGAAGCGGCTCATTTCCCGGAAGATATACCACTACATTCGTAATGTATCGTACAATCAGGGGGATTGCCAGCGTGACGCCGGCACCCAGGATTGCAAACAACATATCGGACCAGAACAGTCCTTTATATGGTTTATAATAATGAAACAATTTTTTTAATTTGTGATCCATTTATCCTACTATCAAGCCCTGCTGATTCATCACGTCAATTACCTGATTTACATACTTTTCACATAAATCATCCTCTGCAGCCTCTACCATAACACGGATGACCGGCTCTGTTCCGCTTTCACGCACCAGAATTCTTCCATCATCGCCAAGTGCCTCTGCTACTGCATCTACTGCCGCTATAACCGCAGGATTCTCCCTCGCTTCCTTCTTATCTGCTACTCTGACATTCTTAAGAAGCTGCGGATAGATCCGTACTTCTCCTGCAAGGGTTCCAAGGCTTGCCTTTTTCTCTGTTACCACTTCCATGATCATAAGAGCTGTCAGAATGCCGTCACCGGTTGTCGCATGTTTGCTGAAAATAATATGTCCGGACTGTTCTCCGCCCAGGCAATGGCTGTTATTCACCATATTTTCATAAACATATTTATCTCCCACCGCCGTTTTTTCATACCGGATGCCAATCTTGTCACATGCCTTGTACAGGCCTAAGTTGGACATAATGGTTGTAACGATGGTGTCATTGTTTAATTTGCCTTCTTCTTTTAAATATTTTCCACAGACATAGAGAATTAAGTCTCCGTCTATGACGTTTCCGTTTTCATCAATTGCGATACAGCGGTCTGCATCCCCGTCGAAAGCAAAACCGATATCCAGCTTATTTTCTTTTACATAGTCCTGCAAAATATTGATATGGGTGGAACCGCAATTTGTGTTAATGTTTGTTCCGTCCGGTTCATTGTTGATAACATAGGTTTTGGCGCCCAGTGCATCAAATACACTTTTTGCAATTGCAGAGGAGCTTCCGTTGGAACAATCCAGTCCCACTTTGTAATTCTTAAAAGAGCGGGTTGCCAGTGAAATCAGATATCCAATGTAACGGTTTCTGCCTGCTACAAAGTCTACGGTGCGGCCGATGTTTTCTTTTACCGCTAATGGCAGCTCTTCTGATTTGCCATCGATGTATTCTTCGATCTGATTTTCAACCTCTGCTTCCATCTTCTGTCCCAGACCATTGATGATCTTGATTCCATTGTCATAGAATGGATTGTGGCTTGCCGAGATCATGATACCGCAGTCAAATCCTTCTGTCCGGACTACATACGAAACGCTGGGTGTGGTGGTTACATGGAGTAAGTATGCATCTGCACCGGAAGCTGTCAGACCTGCTACCAGGGAATACTCGAACATATAACTGCTTCTTCTTGTATCCTTACCGATTACAATCTTCGCTTTGTGCTCTTTTCCGTAGTACCATCCCAGAAAGCGGCCTACTTTAAATGCATGCTCTACTGTTAAATCAATGTTTGCTTCTCCTCTGAATCCATCTGTTCCAAAATATTTTCCCATACTTAATCCTCCTCATTTTTCAGGGTAAACTACTACACTGCTTACTGATCCTGCTAGTTGGCAAGCTACGCTTATGCTGATCCTGCAGATTGGTATGCTTCACTTCTACTGGTCCTGCAGATTGGCAAGCTTCACTTCTACTGGTCCTGCAGATTGGCAAGCTTTGCTGCCTGGTCTGCTGCTATCAGACTGTCTATTACCTCAGAGATATCTCCATTCATTACTCCATCCAGTCTGTGTAATGTCAATTTGATACGGTGGTCTGTAACACGCCCCTGGGGGAAGTTATAGGTTCTGATTTTCTCAGAACGGTCACCGGTACCAACCTGGCTTCTTCTGGCTTCTGCTTCTGCATCATGCTGTTTCTCCAATTCCATCTCGTAGAGTCTGGAACGAAGTACTTTTAATGCTTTGTCTTTATTCTTAAGCTGTGATTTCTCATCCTGGCATGAAATTACAATTCCGGTAGGGATATGGGTCAGACGCACTGCAGAGTCTGTTGTATTGACACACTGCCCGCCGTTCCCGGATGCACGGAAAACATCGAACTTACAGTCATTCATATCCAGATGGAAATCGATTTCTTCCGCTTCCGGCATAATTGCTACTGTAATCGTAGATGTGTGGATACGTCCACCGGATTCTGTTTCGGGTACACGCTGTACACGATGTACACCGCTTTCGTATTTTAATTTGGAATAAGCGCCCTGTCCGTTGATCATAAAGGTCACTTCTTTAAAACCGCCGATTCCATTTTCATTAAAGCTCATCATATCTGTTTTCCAACGCTGGGATTCCGCAAATTTTACATACATACGATAGATCTCAGCTGCGAACAGAGCTGCTTCATCACCGCCTGCACCTGCACGTATTTCCACGATAACATTCTTGTCATCATTGGGGTCTTTCGGCAATAATAATATCTTTAATTTATGCTCTAATTCTTCTATACGCGCTTTGGCGTCATTTAATTCCTCTTTTAACATTTCCCGCATTTCCTCGTCAGACTCTTCGTCTAACATGGTGAGGCTGTCTTCTACGGTCTGCTTACTGTCTTTGTATTCTTTATAAGCATCTACAATCGGCTGTAAATCACTCTGCTCTTTCATTAATTTCTGAAAACGAGTCTGGTCATTTACCACAGAAGGCTCATTTAATTCGCCCATAATCTCTTCAAAGCGGATTAACAAATCCTCCAATTTATCAAACATGTTGTTTCCTCCTAATTTATTCTTCCTAAAACTACCCGGTCCAGTCCGGCAAGGTCTTTTACGACTCTCACATCCTTATATCCTGCGCTGTGCATCATGGATGTCACCATCGAAGCCTGATCATAGCCAATTTCAAAGAGCAGCCATCCTCCGGGATTTAAAAAGGATCTGCTTTTCGTTACAATCTTCCGGTAAAAATACAGACCGTCTTCTTTTCCGTCAAGTGCTGTTATCGGCTCAAACAGCCTTACTTCTGCCATCAGTTTTGTAATTTCAGAAGTTGCGATATAAGGCGGATTGGAAACGATCACATCGAATTTACCTTCCACCTGATCAAACAGATCACTTTCCCGAAAATCAATGCAGACACCATGACGCCTTGCATTTTCTCCGGCAACTTCCAGAGCCTCCCTGGAGATATCAACTGCCATGCCTCTGTTCGCACCGGACAGCTTCATCAGACTGATAATAATACAGCCGGAGCCGGTACAGACATCCAGTACCTTCATCCCCGGCCTCAAAACTTTTAATGCTTCCTCTGCCAGAATTTCCGTATCCTGCCTTGGAATCAGTACTTTGCTATTTACCAAAAAAGACAATCCCATGAATTCCTGTTCTCCGGTAAGGTGCTGCAGCGGCACACGTTTTCCCCGGGCTGCCAGCATTGTCTGGTAACGGGCATACTGTGCCGGCTGAATTTCCTCATTACGGTTCAGCAGGAAATAGGTCTTGTCAATATTACAGACGTTCTCCAATATATACCAGGCGTCCAGACCAGGATTGTCAACGCCCCGCTCTCTCAGATAGTCTTCCCCTTTTTTAACAACTTCCTGCAGTGTCATGATATCGCTTCCTTGTTATAAGTTCCTGTCACTGTTTGAGCAGTTTCATTTTCTTCTTCTTCAAAGGACATACCAAAATTCTGAGAAAGATATGTCTTCCAGTCAAATACCGCCTCCACAGATGCGATAGCTACTTCCGCCATTTTTGCATCCGGCTCTCTTGTTGTGAGATTTTGCAGCAGCATACCGGGTTTACTGAGCATGGTTACAAAAGCATTCTCACTTCTTCCTGCCAGTCTGATAAACTCATAAGATACTCCAGCAATTACCGGAACCAGCAGAATCCGGACCACTACACGCAAAATGGGGGAGTCTACTCTTATAAATATGAAGAAGATCACACTTATGACCATAACAATCAGCAGGAAACTGGTACCGCAGCGTTTGTGCTGCTTGGAACTTTTTAATACATTCTCTACATTTAATTCCAGACCGTGTTCAATACAATTGATGCATTTATGCTCTGCACCATGATACATAAATACACGCTGGATATCTTTCATCCTGGAAATCAAAAGTATATATCCCAGAAACAATAAGATACGTACAACGCCCTCTGCAATTGCAATCAGCGTCATAGAATCTGTAAATTTATGAAAAATCAGGGAGATAAAATAAGGAAGAACCATAAACAGCCCAACTGCCAGTATAATCGACAGGGTCACCGTAATTCCCATAAGCAGGGAATCTCCCTTTCCTTTTGTCGCCTTCTCAAGAGCCTTATCAAACTTCGTAGGCTCCGCTTCTTCATCTTCTTCAAAAAAGCTGGCCGAATATGTTAATGTCTTCATGCCAAGCACCATAGAGTCCACAAAATTGAAAACTCCGCGAATGATGGGCAGAGACAATATTTTCTTGTTCTTGATAATACTCTTATAGTCTTCCACCTTAACTACAATTTCGTCATTTGGCTTTCTGACAGCAACTGCATACCGGTCGGCGTTTTTCATCATAACACCTTCCATAACCGCCTGTCCGCCGATATTTGATGATTTCATATTTATACCTCCTGCATACCGCAGAAAAGTCTTCGGTACTGCATCAATGTAAATGCCATAACTCTATTTCTTCACAATTCCCGACATTTAAAAATAGGTTGAGATTTCACAACCTCAACCTTATCTTTATTCATACCTATTTGTCTGCATCAATACCATATTTCTTATTGAACTTATCAATACGTCCACGAGCTGCTGCTGATTTCTGCTGTCCTGTGTAGAAAGAATGGCATTTAGAGCAGATTTCCACGTGGATATCTTTCTTTGTAGAACCTGTTACGAATGTGTTTCCACAGTTACATGTTACTGTTGCCTGATGGTAATCTGGATGTATTCCGTTTTTCATGATGGTTTCACCTCTTCTTCTTATTTTGTGAACTGCATATCCATGCACATTTACCTCCCTACGCCGCCTATCGGTCGTGGTCTGCACAGATCAATTCCCGGTCAATGCTGCTCCTGATGTTTCCACAGCAAGGTAACCCGGGCTAGCCCTGTAAGTCCCTACAGTTTTAAAACAACGTTTGAATTATATCACACCACTTGTCAAAATGCAAGATATTTTAGCTAATTTATGCCTGTATCTAAATGAATTTTTGCTTTTTTACCATCTGTACAAATTCCTGATTATTTCGTGTACGAACGAACATATTCAGTATATTTTCTACCGCATCATCGGATTTCATACCATTTAATGCTTTACGCATGATATAAACTGCTTCCTGCTCTTCCGGGTCCAGCAGAAGATCTTCTCTTCTTGTTCCCGATTTTGGAATATCAATTGCAGGGAATACCCGTCGTTCGGAAAGCTTACGGTCCAGAACAAGTTCCATATTACCGGTTCCTTTGAACTCTTCATATACAACATCGTCCATCTTACTTCCGGTATCCACTAGCGCCGTTGCCAATATGGTAAGGCTTCCGCCCTCTCTCATATTTCGTGCAGCTCCAAAGAAGCGCTTCGGCATATGCAGGGCAGCCGGATCAAGACCACCGGATAATGTTCTTCCGCTTGGCGGAACCGTAAGGTTATAAGCTCTTGCAAGCCTGGTAATGCTGTCCAGCAGAATTGTAACTTCTTTGCGGTGCTCTACCAGCCTTTTGGCACGTTCCATTACCATCTCGGAAACCCTTTTATGGTGTTCAGGCAGTTCGTCAAAGGTAGAATAAATCACTTCCACATTGCTTCCGCAGATCGCTTCTTTGATATCCGTTACTTCCTCAGGACGTTCATCGATCAGAAGAATGATCAGATGCATGTCCGGATTATTCTGTAAGATGGATTTGGCAACATCTTTTAATAAAGTTGTCTTACCTGCTTTAGGCGGGGATACGATCATTCCCCTCTGCCCCTTGCCGATGGGGGAAATTAGATCTACGATTCGCATAGCAGTACCTTTGGTGGTGCGTTCCATGCGCATTCTTTTATTTGGGAAAATAGGGGTCATATCTTCAAAATTTAATCTTTTTGTTGCTTCTGAGGGATGAAAACCATTGATACTCTTCAGATATAACAGAGCGCTGAATTTTTCCTGCTGGGTCTTGACTCTTGTATTTCCGGTAATGATATCACCTGTTTTCAGATTAAATCTGCGGATCTGGGAAGGTGACACATAGACATCATTTTCCCCTGGGAGGTAGTTGGCACAGCGGATAAATCCATATCCATCCGGCAGCACCTCCAGAATTCCATTCGCCGTAATGCCGCTGTCAAGCTGTGACATATCCGTACTCTTGCCTTCTGATCCAGGATTGTTTTCCGTTCTCTGTACACTGTCTGTGCGCTGCATATTTTCGGATCTCTGGATATTGTCCGTTCTCTGCATGTTTTCGGATCTCTGGATATTGTCCGTTCTCTGCATGTTTTCCGTTCTCTGGGTATTGTCTGTTCTCTGCACGGTTTCTGTTCTCTGGGTATTGTCTGTTCTCTGCATACCTTCAGACCTTTGTATATTGTCTGTACGCTGCATATTTTCGGTTCTCTGGGTATTGTCCGTTCTCTGCATGCTTTCGCTTCTCTGGGTATTATCCGTTCTTTGTGTATGCTCTGTTCTCTGGGTATTATCTGCTTTCTGCACATTCTCTGCCTTTTGAGACGGCGCGGTTTTCTTTGGTTCTTCTATAGTGGCAGACGCACCTTCAGTATTCTGTTCTGCATCATTCACTGCACCATTTTTTTCATCTTCTGCAAGCATGAGTTCGATTACCTGGCTTTTTTTCAGGGCTGAAATATTCTTAAGTCCCCGGGATTTAGCCAATTCCTTCAATACCGCTACTGATAATGATTCATATTTTTCTCTCATTTAAGTACTTATTTATAACCTTTGTTACAAATATCTCCTTTCCATATGCGATTTTTTGATTCACAATTAAAATTCATAATCTGCGTTGATTTGGGGTTCGCGTCTGAAATGACTTTGATTCTTAATTAGACTCTCATATACTATAACACAATTATTACCAAAAATCAAATTAGAGACGATGTTTTTTAAGCGTCGTCTCTAATTCCATATTTCTTACGATAACATACCGCCCAGCATGCCGCCTCCCATACAGAGCAGCAACGTGGTAAACAGCTGCGGAAGCTCAGATTGCAGGCTTCCATTTGTAATCAGGGAAATTGCTGTGAGCATTAAGAAATATGCACTGCCTATGAGAAGTCCCCACAGGAACTTCTGCTTTCCGGCTCCTTTTCCCGCAATCCATCCCCCAATGAAACTGGCAATTATGTATATCCCTATTATGCCAATGGATACTTTACTCTGATTTAATTCCATTTTAAAAAGCAACAGAGCTAAAATCAGCAGTAAGATCCCGGTTGTTAGGTAAGATACTACCAGGGACTTGATCACCAGCATGACTCCGGATTTTTTCGTTGCAGTGTTATCCATAGAACGCTTCCTCCTAGCGCGTGTTTAAAATTATCTGTATCAAGCTTTAGTCCGCATTTCCCGGGGTACCTCCCTAAAAGCTGGACATCCAGATTGATCCAATGAATTTTAAATCATGTTCTAGAGTAATATATGTGAAAAGAGAAGGTTTTATGCAGGTTGGGACGGGAATTAACAGGATAAACGCTATTGCGTCTTTCTTTTCCCTCTGAGCATCATAAAAATAGCTCCTCCTGAAATCACAAATCCTATTACCATTACTGCTATCGGAGTGGCATCTCCGGTATTTGGGGCTGCAGCCAGTGTATTTCCTGCCGGCTGTGGTTTCAGGTTCGTGGTACTGCTTCCGGTTGAATTACCTGATGTATTGCCGGGTGTATGATTGGATGTACTGTTTGAATTGTTATTTGTCTGGTTAGAGGATGGGGTACTTCCGCCCGTATAATTGTTACTGTTGTTCACTCCCATACCTGCAAGCAGGGTGCCTCCTGCCACATCAAAGGGACTAAACGAGCTTGTTTCAAAGCTCATGGTGTCTCCATTTATAACCGGATGCAATACTTCTGTTGTTCCATCTGCCTTATAATGATAGATTGTCAGACCATTAGAAAGGTCCGTATCCGGTACCGGCATGGTCACCGTCACTTTTTCTCCCTGCCCCAGTACATATTCCGTATTCCGGTACATATCCCATAATTTCAGGTCGTAGGGCACTATGATCTTGCTGTTATCACCGCTGTCTCTGGAGTTGTTTATTTCAGCTGTAAACTGCACATACCAGGGCAGATTACCGGATACGCTGACACTGTTGTGGGCATGGTTCCATACGCCTGCCGTATTCTGTGCCTGAATCAAAAGATTGTATGCCTCTTTTGTCACCTGGCCTCTTTCATTATCACTCAATGCATCGTATATTTTGGCAGCTTCTACTACGCTGCTGATATCCGCTCTGCTTTCTACCTGCAGTGAATAGACCATTTCGATGAAGGTGTCAAAGTTACTTATTGGTTCTTCCGTGGGGATCCTAGTATGTGAGTCTTGCTTCGTATCCACTTTCTCAGTCCCTGGCGTCTTTGCCCCTTCATTTTTATTCCCAGAGTTTTTATCTGTGAAAGTTGCAGGTTCTGTAGGTTCTGCAGATTCTGTAGTTTCTATAGATTCTGTTGGTTCTGTAGTTTCTATAGATTCCGCCTGTTCTGTTTCCGGTTTTGTAGTTGCCTGCGTGTTACTCTTATTTCCAGCCGGTGCTTCAGTTTCCATATCTTCCGGGGCTGCCTCCGTAATCGCTGCTTCCGTCTGGGACGCCGATGTGCCCGGAACCGGTGCTTCGGTTGCAGGCGTTGTGGTAATTGCCTGGGATTCGCTCTGACCCGGCGTATCCTGCTGCCAGGACTCAGACTCCGTGGATGGATTCTGAACTGTAGTTTCTGTGATTTCTGTTGCTGCCGTATCCGGTGATGAGGGGTCTGTTGCTGTCTCTGCTGCCGATGTCTCTGTTGTCGTTGTTTCCGATGCCTCAGTATCCTTTTCATTTTTTTTCACACCTGCAATAAGAACGCCGTCCTTCATCGTCGTTGCTTCTTTTGCCGTGTATACCGCCGATTCTGCACTGACCCGGCTGCCGGATGCCTGTAATGTAACATTGTCTTTCAGCGACAGATATCCGCTGTTGGATATGATATTACCTTTTTGTCCATCTATTACAATATTGTTAAGCGTAAGGGCTCCGTCTTTTGCCACCGCAATCACCGGTCCTTCCAGACCTGGGGCTGCCTTTATAACACTTCCCGACGGCATGGACCAGGTCGTTTCCCAGGACACATTTAAAGTCCCGGTCACCATAATCGTTCCTCCGCTTTCACCCAGCAGTTCTTTTGCCTTTGTAATGGACGATACCGCACTTTCGCTGCTTTGTCCGGAATTTTCATTTGAGCCGCCCTCTCCGTTTAAATAAACGGTATGCATTTCTGCCGCTTCTGCCGTCTGCATGGGCAGTATATTCACCGCTGCTAATGCGAATGCCAGAACCATGCTCCATATACGCATTTTCGGTTTTTTCTTTTGTCGCCCTGATTTCATACCACATCCTCCTGATCTTTTGTATTTATCCACTACTGCGTTGCATAAGCATAAAATTTTGCCGCAGGTTTGAGTCCGCATTATTATAACACATTTGTTTCACATTTATCAAGTATTTATTACAAAATTATTAACAATATTTTTCAATTTTTTTGAATCCTTGCATTTGAACCGGAAATATTGTATATTCACTATAACTATATTGATTTAAGGAGATGATGTATTTGGATTCAAGTGATGCCATACAATTGGGCGTGCTGATCGCCCTGATTGGATTATCCGCATTTTTTTCTTCTGCGGAGACTTCATTGACAACTGTAAATAAAATCAGAATTAAAACTCTTGCAGACCAGGGAAATAAAAAGGCGGTTACCCTTCTCAAGGTAATTGATGATTCCGGTAAAATGCTGAGCGCAATTTTAATCGGCAATAATATCGTCAACCTGTCCGCGTCTGCCCTGGCAACTACACTTGCCCTTAATATCTGGGGCAATGCTGCTGTAGGAATAGCAACCGGAGTTTTAACCCTGTTAATCTTATTATTTGGAGAAATAACACCGAAGACTCTTGCCACCTTATACGCGGAACGGCTGTCCATGGGTTATGCCGGGATTATTCTGTTTATGATGCGGGCTCTGACGCCGATTATCTTTCTGATCAACAAACTGTCTTATGTATGCCTGCGCATACTGCGGATAGACCCTTCTGCGAAAATGAACGCTATGACAGAACATGAATTGCGGACAATTGTGGATGTAAGCCATGAGGAAGGGGTAATCGAAAGTGAGGAGCGCCAGATGATCTACAATGTATTCGATTTTGGTGATTCCCAGGCAAAAGATATTATGGTTCCCCGTGTGGACATGGTTTCCATTGATATCAACAGCACCTATGATGAGATTATTGATGTCTTTGAGCAGGAAAAATTTACGCGGCTTCCGGTCTACGAAGAAAGTCCGGATAACGTAATCGGCATCATTAATGTGAAGGATCTGCTCTTTTGCAAACCTTCCGAAGAATTCCATATACGCGATATCATGCGTGAACCTTATTTTACCTACGAATATAAGAAGACTTCTGAACTTATGGTAGAAATGCGGCAGGATTCCATTAATTTTACCATTGTACTGGATGAATACGGCGCAACTGCCGGACTCATTACCCTGGAAGATCTTCTGGAAGAAATCGTTGGTGAAATCCGGGACGAATATGATCAGGATGAAGAGGATCTGATCCGCTCCATCAATGACCTGGAATATGTAATAGAAGGTTCCATGAAGCTGGATGATGTAAACGATGCCTTAGGACTGGACTTTGATTCCGAAGATTATGACTCCATCGGGGGCTACATTATCGAACGTCTGGACCACCTTCCCCAGCAGGGAGAATTTGTGGTGGCTGAAAACGGCATACGCCTTGTGGTAGATGCCGTGGATAAAAACAGGATTGATAAAGTACACATGTATCTTCCGGAAACGGACAAGGATCCGGATGCCCCGGAAACAGAGCTTCCTCCCGGCGAACCGGAAGCAGATCAAGAATAAGCACCGTTGTAGAAATACGGATATCTGCAGCACCTGAATATATGCATTACCTGAAAAAAAAGCAGCATCCTGTGGATGACCGCCGATGGCGAATCTCACAGGATGCTGCGTTTACTTATTTCTTATTTCAATCTGAATTTCATAGTCTTGGAATATTTACCCCAATAGGTCTTATCCCCGTTCTTTACATATGCCCGTACTTTAAAAGTATAGGTCTTTCCTTTTTTGATGCCTTTTCGAATCAGCGCATTTTTGGATTTTGCCGTTACTTTGGTGTATTTGCCCGGTTTCACTCTTTCGTATAATGCGTATCCGGTGCAGGATTGCTTCACAACGGTGATCTTAGCTGATGATTTTCCATATTTTTTGATGGATTTCATCTTTGCTTTTAACGGACGGGTGGCAGTCTTAACCGATAAGGATTCCACGCCTAATCCGCTTTCATTGAACGGTGCGATCTTAACGCTGTATCTCTCACCCGGCGCCAGATTGCGAATCTTCATGCTGGTACCTGAAGTCTCGCCTGCAACGCTCCATTTCTTAGTACTGTAACGGTAAACGGAAACGCGGTATTTTTCTGCACGTGGTGCCTTCTCCCAGGTCACGTTCATAGATGCCGTATAGGTACCGGTGACTTTCACGCCATTTACGGCACCCGGAACCTGTACTTTCACGTCCGGTTTTGAAGTGTTAGCCATTACCAGCAGACTTTCTGCAGACTTCAATGACTGATACATATCATCTACTTTCTTCTGGTCGCGAATGGAAATATTTCCATCCACCAGCAGATGCTGTGCCTGTGCCAGTACATTTTTAAATGCTGCTGCACTTTCCGGCGTATATTTGCTCAGGTCTTTTTTCTCTACTTCCTGTACCAGTGCTGTCAGATTCTTTTTATCTGCCTTTTTGAGCACTTTTTGTATTTCTTCATTTAATACTTTCGCAGCTTCATTTACCTGACTTTGCGTAGCGGTATCTTTATCCCTGACTTTCTGGGCATTACTGATTGCTGCCGGCAGACCGCTTAAGGAATCCGGTGTATAGGCATCAGACATTTCGATCATCTTATCTGCGGTCTGAAGCGCCTTTACCAGTTCTGTTACATCTGCTTTTTCCGTCAGGCCTTCCATTGCTGAGTAAATTGCCCGAACTGCGTCATTAATCTGGCCTTGCAGGGCATCTGCTTTTAATTCCCCGGCTTCTTTTAATGCATCCGCCAGGTATCGGTAAGATGCCTTTGTATATTTTCCTTCTTCCACAGCCTTCCCATCTGCTATCGCCTGATCCAGATTTGTCCGGTCTGTGGGGATGTTGAATTTAACGGTATATATTTTCTGTGTGTCCGGCATTCCGTTTTCCGCAAGCATGATTACTTTTGCTTTTGGGTTTGCTTTTGTTGCCTGTAATATTGTTACGGAAGCATTATTCTCCCATTCAGCTGATATCTGAGGAATGGTATCGTTGCTCAGGTTTACCACATAATCTTTGACCTCCTGGTCAAATCCTTCAATTGAGGTTTCCCCAGCCTTTAAATCAATTACCTGGTAGTCCGTCTGCGGCAGTACATTTTTTCCAAATGCCTGAATCTCGGTAATACCAAATGCATTTGATGACGAAGACTCCATATTCACACGCACAATACATGTTTTAACAGGAACGAATTGAATGTTTGTCATGTCTTCCGACACGATTACAGGCGGTGTATCCACTGTCTCTCCGGTATCATTCAGATACGTAACTTCTGTCCAGTTTGCATCATCATTGAATGGATGATCTGCAATTTCTTCAATATGTCCTCTTGGGTTTTTCACCTCTGAAAATCCGGGAACTGCAAAGTCCAGAGGACCGGTGTAATACTCCACTTTATATGTTGTGGGATACTGTATTCCGGATGTACCAGACTCCTTGAAAAATCCTACTTTCAGGCTGTCCGCAAACCGCTCTACCACATCTCCCTCTTTTGCCATGATTACGCCAACCCAGTCGCTCTGCCTTCCTACACGCTGCCAGTTGCACCAGATATTTTTGCCCTGTGCATCCTGTTGTGCAAAACTGATGTTGCCGTCATTTAATTTATAAACTCGGTCTGTAGAATCTGCCCCGTCATTGGTAAAGGATGCAACTGCAAATGGCAGTTCATATCCGTTCCGCAGCTGGTAATAATTTTCTGAGGTTTCCACATTGGTGGAGGTTACGCGAACCTGTGCGGTTACGGGAACTGTGGTGCCATCTTTTTCTGCTGTTCCCTGTACGGTTACCATAGTATCATTTGCCACATTAAACTGCTCCTGGCTCATTTCTTCCCATGTTACGGGAACTTCTGAAACTGCCGTTCCATCGCTGTAGTACACGGTAGTTGTCTCAGGCAAGGCTGGTATTACATTTACCGGTGTAGCAAGGGCGTACTGCATAGCCGCTGCCACGTCTTTTACTTCAATTACTGCCGTAGGACGAAGATTCTGCCCCACTACAAATCCACGGATTTTGATACTGCCAAACTCTGCGTAATCCGCTTCTGAAATGCTGTCCCAGGTTACTTCCACATCCCTGTCAAAGCTGCCATCCACAGAAGCTTTTACGGTACCCGGCAGTTCGGGTGCAACTCCCGGTTTTGTGGATATACGAACTTCTTCATAGGAAGTAATCTGTATTTCTTCTTTATTTTTCTCAATCGTAACTTTCACCGGATCTGCTTTGATTACAACTCCGTTATAAGTCACTTCTGATTGAATCGTTAGAGTTCCTTCTCTGATTGCATTTAATTTTCCCTTGCTGATCTCTGCTTTTGCCCCATCTCTGGAAGATAACTTATATTCCACGCCTGCAAGGCTGCTGTCCAGAACCGTTCCGTCCTCTAAGATTGCTTTGGTTGTAATTACTTCTGAGGAATTTTCCAAGATTGTTGTATTCGCCATGGATATTTCAGCCTGATTCAGCTTCAGCGGCATTTTTTCAAAGCTGACCGTGTACACTGCCTCTGCTTCTCCTGATTCACTCTTTACGAATACTTTCGTCTGTTCATCAATAGTCTGAGCCGGTATGACGAAGACACTTCCATGATCTTTCGCTTTTGCAGTAACAGCAGGGATTTCATAGGGATATGCAGAAGTTACCGTATAGTTAAACTGCTCTGCTGCAAATCCTTCGATGGTTTCTCCGTTTACCTGCAGGTCTTCTAATGCTGCTGTTTCGGAGGCAGCTGTAACTCCGGTGTATACTTTTAACTCGGATATGCCCACCGGTTTAAATCCGCCTTCTTTTGGCTGGCCTTCCATCAAGATACGTACAAACTTGGCTGTTACCGGATCAAAATTAACCGGATATTCTTTTGCCCAATCCTCTGCTGCATCGCCAAAATCATCTACATGATCCTGGTTTGCTGCGTTTGTCCAGGTCGTTCCGTCCATACTGGTCTGAATCGTTACCTTTGCAGGTTTCCTGGTCTGTCCGTCCGTATAGAAATGTATGCCTGCTTTTCCGATCTGGGCTGCTTCTTCAAATTCCAGCTGAACCCAGGATTCCTTCTTATCACCGTTACCATTTACCCAGTTATTCCAGGATGGTGTTCTGGAGATATTGCCGTCATTAATATTGGAAGACATATTATTGTCATGGTTGTTTACATAGTCATCTACATTGTTGTAGGAAGCGGAAGGCTTGGGATATAACGCACTGCCCACTCTGGTAGCAATATTTTTCGCATAAACAAGCTCTTCTGTTACCCTTACAATCGCTTTGGCGCTGTATTTTTCGATTCCTTCCAGTGTTCCCTTAACTTCAAACTCACCAGTCTGGGCAACCTGTTCCGGTGTAATTGCTCCCCAGGTCACATTTACTTTCTTCTGGCTGCCATCTGTGTAAACCAGCTCTGCAGTATCCGGAAGCTGTGGTATTTCGTTCACTCCGGTAACCACTCTCACATCTTTAATGCCAAGAATACCGATTATCGTAACTTTGATTTCAATCCGGTCACCGGTCTCAACCGTACCTGCTGCCTGGAACACGCCTTCTTTTTCCAGCAGTTCTTTCGGAATATCATCCCATTTGACACTCAGTTTCCGTTTGGAGCCATCACCGTATACAGCTTCCACTTTTTCAGGAAGATTCACTTTTTCTCCCAGAATTGCAGTAACTGCTTTTGCATTGTACCCCAGAATCTGATCTGCCGCAACCGGTGTCTCAGTGGTAAATACATTGACAGAATCGCCTCTTAATCCTTCTGATGATGCAGTCAGGGTAAAGCTTCCTCCATCCTTTGTGGATTGCACTAATACGACTGCTTTTCCATTAAATGCTTTTCTCTTCCATATGCCATTGGTATCCTTATACCGTTCATGGCTGGAAGCATCTCCATTATCCACGCCTACGATTTTACCATTGCCGGATACGTTGAAGATCACTTCATTATCTGCGGTGGGAACTACCGTTCCATCTGCATCTGTGATATCCACTTCAACATAAGAAATGTCTCTTCCGTCTGCTGTAAGTACATTTTTTTCGGGCTTCAGGCTTACTGCTGCAGGATCGGCTGCACTGGCAACTACGTCCTCGGCAATTTTCTGACCGTCTTTGTCATAAGCAACTGCAGTTAAGGTACCTGGTTTATAGTCCATACGCCACTCCAGATAGAGTTTGCCGTCTGCTGTCTGCTGGTATTCCTGATCTTTATTGTCTTTTACTTCTGCAACATTTTTATATGGTGTAACGGTTTCAAATGTCTTCTTCTGGTCAACCAAGGTTCCGATACCTTCACTGGTGTCGTCTGCCGCCTTAAAATACAGTTCTACGGAACGAGCGTTGGTATAGACACGTACCGGAATTTTACCGTCCCGGTCTGTTACTTTGGATTTCAGGTTACTGTCTTCCCAATTCCAGTGAGGCAGGATATGAACCATCGGATTGTCTTTTACGTCAGTCCACTGGCTTTGGTATAGATAATAAGAATCCTTTGGAAGTCCTGCAGTATCCACGATGCCAAAGTAAGAGCTCTTAGGCGGTGTGGTGGTAGACTGATTCCATGGTGTAGGTTCTCCGATATAATCAAAGCCTGTCCACACAAATTCTCCTGCAACAAACTTTCTGTCCCGGTCTCTGACCAGTGAATCCTGTGCCGTTCTTCCCCAGCCTACGCAATCCGTATCATAAGAGGACTGCTGAAAAGGAATCGATGCACCGCTGTTCACGGTATCCGGGTGAGCATAAACACCTCGGCTGCTGGTTGCTGAAGCGATTTCCGAACCATACAGTGCCCAATCGGGTTTTTCCCGGTGCTGCGCATCATATCGGTTCTCACTGTAGTTAAGTCCCGGAACATCTACGGCATCAAATACCGCCACCATATTGGCATTGCCCAGATTAGAGCTTGTATCGCTCATGTTTCCGCGGAATTTATCTTCTCCGATAGTTGTAGGTCTGGTAGTATCTATTTCTTTTACCCACTTCACCAGATTTTTGGCAGTCTGTACACCCTCGGAACTGTTCGTTGTCCATATCTCATTCCCGATAGACCACATAATAATGGATGGGTAGTTCTTACCCCGTTCTACCATATTCTTAATATCAAATTCTGCCCAGGTCTGTCCCGGTTCTGCATCCGGATGCGTTGCCGCTTTTGTAAAGAACCTTCCGTAATCGTATGTTTTCTTACCGCCCTGCCAGGTATCAAAGGCTTCATCGATTACCATCAGACCCATCTTGTCGCAGATTTCAATCAGCTTATCATCAGCCGGATTATGGGTAACACGGATGGCATTTACTCCCATATCCTTCATAATGCGCATCTGCCGCTCTATCGCCGTGTAGTTGGCAACTGCCCCCAGTGATCCCTGGTCATGATGCATGCAGACACCGTGTAATTTCATCCACTCACCATTTAAGTAAAATCCGTTGTCAGTGGTGAATTCAAAGTAACGGAAACCAAATCTGCTTTCGCTGGAATCCAGAACCTTATCCCCTTTTACAATATCCGTCTTCAGATAGTAGAGGTTCGGATCTTTTGTTGACCAGAGTGCAGGATCTGCTACCGTGGTGGTCTGGGAGACCGGCTGAGTCTCACCGGATGGAAGTGTGACGTCTTCAGATGTCACCGGTTCTGTCACCGCTTGTCCGTTTCCATCCATTACAGTTTGGCGAACCTGAACGGTCTGTTCCTTATCCGTATCATTTTTTACCTTGGTGGTAACGTCTACTTTACCGGATCCATTTTCTATATCCGGTGTGGTAATCTGTGTGCCCCAGTGATCCACATGGACTTTATCTGTCACGGTGAGATGCACATCCCGGTAAATACCGCTTCCGGAATACCATCTGCTGGACTGCAGCTGGTTTACGACCTTAACGGCAATTACATTTTTGGTTTTGCCGTCGCAGACCAGTTCATCCGTAATATTATATGTAAATGGCATATAGCCATATGGATAGTTGCCTACGGATTTCCCATTCACATAGGTTGTGCTGTTCATATAAATGCCGCCAAAATCAATGGAAATCTCTTTGTCCTTCATAGATTCCGGCAGTACGAACGTTTTACGGTACCAGCCGGTACCCCCATCCAGATATCCGCATTCCGATGTCGCAGGAGAATTGTAATTAAAATCAAATTCAATACTCCAATCGTGAGGAAGATCCAGACTGCGCCAGGAAGTATCGTCAAAATCTTTACTTTCCGCACCGCCTGGATCTCCCAATAAGAACTTCCAGCCATCATTGAACAACATGCTTCTGTCGGCCTCATTCTCACTGGAAAGTAAGGATACCGCCGGCTCTTCCCTGGCAAAAGCTGTCATGCTTATGCTGGAACAAACCATACACAATGTTAACCCCAATGCCACTAATCGTTTTTTCATGTTTTCCCTCCATCTTTTTGATTATTCACTGAATATTCGAACAAAAAATATTCAGATGTAAATCTATCTTACCAAAAAGTGTCAGAAAAACTCATATGATTTTCTTACCATTTTATTTGAATTTCTTAATATCTTTCTATCTACTGGTCATCCTCATGATGACAACCGTCATGATGATGGTGTCCGCCCTGGTGCGGATGCCCCTGATCCTTTAATTCAATCTCATCTCCTGCCATTTTTAAAATCCCTTCTATTTCTTCTGCCGGCATTTCAATATATGCGGATAATTCTTCCAGGCTTACCTTTCTCTCCAGATCCTCTTCCAGATTCTTAATCGCTTCATTCAAATAATTGACCTGCTCCACAATCTGCTGGTCATCATGCTTGAAATCTTTTTGTTCCTGCTCTGCGTCATCCAATACCTGCAGGATTTCTTTTTTCATATATTCCTGATACTCCGAAAGTGTTTTCTGCTGCTTCAGCGCATCCATGACCAGAATCAAACCTACATTCCCTTCCTGGATCAGATCACTCTTGGGAAGCTGGGTATTGTTGTATTCCATTACCAGATCATAAACTCGTTTCAGGTTCTGTTCAATAAGCCGGCTTTTTGCCATGGCGTCCCCACCTGCTGCCTGATTAAAAAGTGCGAGTTCCTCTTCTTCTGACAGTTCCGGGATTTCGCTAGCCGCCAGATCTTCCAGATACATGTTCAAAAAAGTATCTTCTTCCCCGGAATCCTGAATGGGTGTTTCTGCCTGATCATCATTAACAGTGTCCTCCTCCGCTTCAGTAACTCCACTTTGGTAACCTTCTACCGTTATTTTCTGGCTTCCAAGATACTCATAAATAAATCCGTACTGCGCATCGGTGAGATGTGCATTTTTAAAAAACTCTTTGATCTCCTCTTGGCTTAACATGTTGTTCTTTGTATCTGCATATGCCTTTAATTCACTTAACATCTCACGAAATATAATTTTTTCCTGCATATTTTCACTCCTTTATCCTGCTTACTTTTCCTCCAAAACGGAAATTGCTTTTTGCAGCTGATTATCTTCTTCATGGTTTAATGCCACCTTTTTTTCCAGTGACTCATCCAGTTTTACTTCTACATCCGGGTCTATTCCAACTCCGTGGATATTATTTCCTTTTGGTGTATAATATTTTTCAATGGTCAATTTCAATGTCGTACCATCGCTTAGGGTTTTGTACCCCTGCACAATTCCTTTTCCAAAGGTAGTTGTTCCTACCAGCGTTCCGATTCCATAATCTTTCACGGCTCCCGCAAATACTTCTGATGCGCTGGCGCTGTTTCCATTTACCAGGATTACCATTGGCTTGGTAAACTGATGTTCCGCGTCTGATTTATATTCTTTTTTATTTCCATATTTATCCTCTGTATATACAATTAAGCCTTCCGGCAGAATCTGATCCAGCATCTTGCAAGCCACCTGCAGTACACCGCCCGGGTTATTGCGAAGGTCAATAATGAGTTTTTCCATTGATTCACCTTCCAGTTTTACCAATGCATTCTCAAACTGCTTCTCTGTAACGCCGTCAAACTCCGAAATAGCAATATATCCGATTTTATGATCCAGCATTTCGCTGCTTACGGTAGGCATCTCTACGGCTCCTACCTGAACCTCTGCTTTGACCGGTTCTTCACTTCCTTCTCGTTTTACTTCCATTTGAACAGAACCGTCTTTTTTTTCTTTGATCAGCGCTACGACCTGATTCAAATCCAGTCCGCTTACATCCTGATTCTCTACTTTGTATAAGATATCTCCCGGCAGCAACCCTGCCTCAGCGGCTCCAAATCCGTCATAACACCTGGCTATGGTAATCAGTTTTGTCACTTTATCCTGCATCATAACAGCACCAATTCCGCTGTATGTACCTGCATTTGATTCCTGCAGCTGTTCCATCTCTTCTTTTGTATAATAATTTGAATAAGGATCTTCCAGGCCTTTCACCAGCCCTTTGTACAGCTGTGTTTCAACCAGTTCGGCATCGGCATCATTTAAATAATACTGGTTAATTACATCCTCTATCTCATCGATTTTCTTTTGGACTTTTCCATCATCCAGTTTTAAAAGTTCTTCTGTCTGTTTTTCATTCGGCAGTGTCTCTTTTTGGGATTCCTGCCCGGCTTCAAACAAATTACTGTTCACGATCTGACCGGAAATAAAGTACGCCGCCAGTCCTAACACCGCAGTTACACACAGCCCACACAAAAACCCCTTAAAAAACCGCTTGTCATCTTCCATTATATGTCTCCTTTAAAAGAAAGATCCTGAAACAGCAATTCCCCTGCTTCAAAATCCTCTGCATACTTGATTCCTGCATAGAGCGTGTTTGAAAATTCATTCCCGCCATCTGCACGCCCCACTTTGCGGTATA